>CAYRJS010000132.1:0-7117 GCA_964424535.1 uncultured Aquimonas sp. | reverse complement strand
CCAGCGCCGATTTCTTCCAGGACCTCATTGACCTGGGCCATGCGCTCTTCCCGCAAGGAATCGGCCGCATCGATCACGTGCAGCAACAGATCGGCATCGCGCGCCTCGGACAGGGTCGAGCGAAACGCCGCCACCAGATCATGCGGCAGATCGCGCACGAAACCCACGGTATCGGCCATCACCACATCGCCACAGGACATGCCCTGCAAGCGGCGCACGGTGGGATCAAGGGTGGCAAACAACTGGTCGGCCTCGAACGCCGAGGCGCCAGTCAGGGCATTGAACAAGGTGGATTTGCCGGCATTGGTATAGCCCACCAACGCCACCCGTGCCACGCCACCACGCAAGCGCGCGCGCCGCATCTGATCGCGTTGCACGCCCACCTTGGCCAGACGGGCCTTGAGGGCATCCACGCGCCGGGCCAAGAGGCGACGGTCGGTTTCCAACTGGGTTTCACCGGGGCCACGCAAACCAATGGCACCACCGGCCTGGCGTTCCAGATGGGTCCAGCCGCGCACCAGGCGCGTGGCCATGTGCTGCAACTGAGCCAGTTCAACCTGCAGCTTGCCCTCGTGCGATTGCGCCCGCTGGGCAAAGATATCGAGGATCAAGCCGGTGCGATCCACCACCCGGCACTGCAGGATGCGCTCCAGGTTGCGCTCCTGCACCGGCGACAGGGCATGGTTGACCAGCACCAGGTCAACGCCTTCAGCCTGCACCATCTGCAGGGCCTCATCCACCTTGCCACTACCGATCAAGGTGGCCGGATTGATCGTATCGATGCGTGCTTTCAGAGTCCCGAGCACCTCGGCTCCGGCCGAGCGCGCCAGTTCGACGAACTCTTCCAGCAAGGCCGGATCATCATGGCCGGAGCCATGCGGCTGGATCAGCAGGGCCCGCTCGCCCTTGCGTGAACGCTCGAACATCACTCGCCTGAGCTGTCGCCTTCTTCACCCGGCGCGGCAATGCGGACATTGCGTGCTGGCACGACGGTGGAGATGGCATGCTTGTAGACCATCTGGCTGACGGTATTGCGCAGCAGCACGACGAATTGATCGAATGATTCGATGGTGCCCTGCAGCTTGATGCCATTGACCAGGTAGATCGATACCGGGATGCGCTCGCGACGCAAGGCATTGAGAAAAGGGTCTTGCAGTGATTGTCCCTTGGACATGGCGGCCTGTTCCTGTTTTCTGATGTGTTGTTGTGCAGCGCAGCAGCGCTGTTGGCGTCATGCACGGCATTACTCCAAATGGAGTGCCCGACACGACAATGCAAGGCCATGGTACACCGACATCACAAGTCAACTTTGTCGTTACTGGAAAAATTTTGCGCAAGTTGGTGCAAGCTGTTGTATCACAAGCACCGCAACCTACTTGTCCACACGTTTCTCCCAGCCTTGATGCACACCTGCTGTGGAAAACCCGGTTCCGAGGACCGAGCAGCCAGTCGGGCACACTCGATCTGGCGCAAAATGGTTGACAGACACCCCTGTCACACCGTAAATTGCGCGGCTCGCCTGATCCCCAATCAGGCTGCGCCCCCTGCCCAGGTGGCGGAATTGGTAGACGCACTAGTTTCAGGTACTAGCGCCGCGAGGCGTGGAGGTTCGAGTCCTCTCCTGGGCACCAAATTGCATCAACACCGCATGACCGGGCGGTTAGCTCAGTGGTAGAGCACTGCCTTCACACGGCAGGGGTCATAGGTTCGAACCCTATACCGCCCACCAAACACATCAACAAAGAAGGCTCGCTACGGCGGGCCTTTTTCGTGTTCGTTACCGAAAAATCAGCGCACGTGAACCCGGCTCGGTGCGCAACAGAAAACATCTGGTGACCACATCATCATCCCGGCGAAGACCGGAGGCAATTTTCAACAGATGAATATTCGGCCATCCATGTTGCTGTTAATGGGTTCCAACTTGTTGCTGGAACGAGGAAAGAGGCTTGTTCAGATCTTCCAGTGTCATTTTCTCGAGCTTTTGTCCTGACGTCGCGACCCATTCCATTGCGACAGCCTGCGCCTGCCTGGTGTGCCCACCCATTCGATCAGGCTGAATGCGCTCTAAGCGGAAACCCTGCCCGCACCGGATTAACGAGTTTTCCCCATCGCCACGTGTCGCTGGAAAAATATTGCAGTGGCAGAATAGGCGGCTGTACTTTCAACCCGTGGTTTGCGATGAACACCTCTGATACGTCTGCTTCAAGTTCCCGAGTCGTGCTTGCCCAGGTCTTCAATGCCATGCGCGGTATTGCGCCGCCGACTCGATACAACGAGGCGACCCTGTTTGCCGGTGCCTTCTACGCCCGCATGAACGCGGACGAGTTCGAGACCCGGGAGATGTCGGCTTGGGCCGAACTGGCGTATGGATTTTTCGAATTTGCCCAGGTGCGCAAGCCCGGACAGACCCTGATTCGCATGTTCAATCCGGACCCGGAACAGGACGGCTGGGAATCGGCGCATACGGTCATCCAGATCGTCAACGACAACATGCCGTTCCTGGTTGATTCGGTTGGCATGGTGCTGGCCAACCTGGGCATCGGCGTGCATGTCCTGGGCCACCCGGTGATCCGCGTGCAGCGTGATGCCGACGGGCAGATGA
The DNA here is from genome assembly GCA_964424535.1 of uncultured Aquimonas sp. Taxonomy (GTDB): domain Bacteria; phylum Pseudomonadota; class Gammaproteobacteria; order Xanthomonadales; family Xanthomonadaceae; genus Denitratimonas. Next base: position 4,515 of record CAYRJS010000132.1, on the reverse strand, counting down.
CAACGCTGGGCGAAGGCCAGGCCGAGTCCTTGATGCATATCGAGATCAACCGCCAGGCCGGCACTGACGCGTTTGCCCATCTGCAGAAGGAAATCGAAAAGGTCCTGGAAGACGTGCGCATCTGCGTGGCCGACTGGGCCGCCATGCGCGAGCGCGCCGTGCAAAGTGCTGAACAGTTGTTGCAAGCCACCACGCCCCTGCCCGCGGAGCGGGTACGCGAAGCCAGCGATTTCCTGCGCTGGCTGGCTGATGACCACTTCACCTTCCTGGGCTATCGCGAATACAAGGTCGTCAACGCCGATGGCGACAGCGTTCTGCATGCACAGCCGGACACCGGTCTGGGTCTGCTGCGGGATGATCGTCGCGCCGGCCGGCCACGCTCGGTGCGGGCCTTGATTGAATCCCTCAATGCGCCGGAAAACGAGCCGGAAGCCCTGATCCTGAGCAAGACCAATTCCCGCTCCACCATCCACCGCACCGGCTACATGGATTATGTCGGCGTGCTGGAATTCGATGCCCAGGGCAAGGCCTGCGGCGAGCGTCGTTTCATTGGTCTTTACACCTCCAACGTCTACAACCAGAGCACCTGGGAAATTCCGCTGGTACGCCAGCGCAATGAATACGTGGTCGATCGTTCCGAACTGCCGGCCGATGGCCACAGCGGCAAGGCCCTGCGCCATATCCTGGAAACCCTGCCGCGTGACGAGCTGTTCCAGTCCAACCGCAACGAGTTGTTCCACACGGTGATGAACATCCTGTCGCTGCAGGAACGCATCCGCCCGCGCCTGTTCCTGCGCCGTGACCGCTTCGGCCGCTTTTTCTCGGTTCTGGTCTATATCCCGCGTGATCGTTTCAACACCGATGCCCGCCGCAGTGTCGAAGCCATGCTGATGGAAACCCTCAACGGCCAGCGCATCGATACCACCAGCCAGGTGGGCGAATCGCCGTTGGCGCAGTTGCACATGATCGTGCGACCCAAGGCCGGCACCCACGGCGACGTCGATACCGCTGCCCTGGGGCGCCGGCTTGAGGAAATCGTGCGCGACTGGCACGACGCCCTGCGCGAACAACTGGTTCAACGCAGTGACGAAGCCCACGGGCTGGAGCTGGCCAATCGCTTTGGTCGCGCCTTGCCGGCAGGCTATATCGAGGATGTCTCTCCAGAAGCTGCCGCGATCGACGTCGAGCGCCTGGCGGCACTGGATGAAACCCACGACTTGGGTCTCAACCTTTACACCACCCAGGACGCCGAAGGCGGTCAGCATCTGCGCTTCAAGCTGTATCGGCTGGGCCAGGACATCGGCCTGTCCGAAGCCCTGCCGCTGATGGAACACCTCGGCCTGCGCATCCAGACCGAGCACCCCTACGTGGTGCAGGCGGGCAAACAGCGCATCCATATCCAGGATTTCGAGATCGAAGCCCACGATCCGGTCGATGTGGATGCCGTGCGCGCACGCTTTGAATCGGCTTTCGAGGCCGTCTGGCGTGGTCAGGCGGAAAGCGACGGCTTCAACCGCCTTATCCTGACAGCGCGACTGGAATGGCGTCAGGTAGCGATGCTGCGCGGTTATGCCAAGTACCTGCTCCAGGTCGGGGTGCCGTTCTCGCAAAGCTACATGGAAGAAACCCTGGTGCGTTACCCGCTGGTGGCGCGTCTGCTGGTAGAGCTGTTCGAAGCCCGCTTCCACCCGGACGAAACCGCCGCCAACAAGAGCGAAGGCCAGGCTCGTTTCCATGCCGAACTGGTGGCTCTGGCCGGTGACGACAGCACCCGCCTGGCCGCTCTGGAGCCGGTTGCAGCCGCGCGCACGAGCACGCGTGAAGTCCAGACGCAGGCAACCCAGCAAGCCCTGCATACCCTGCTGGACCGGGTTGCCAGCATCGACGAGGATCGCATCCTGCGCAAATTCCAGGCCGCCATCCTGGCCACCTTGCGCACCAGCTTCTACCAGACCGGTGAACGCGCCCGCGAAGTCATCGCCTACAAGCTCGACCCGGCCGCCATTCCGGAATCTCCCAAACCGCATCCCTACCGCGAAATCTTCGTTTATGGTCCGCGTGTGGAAGGCACCCACCTGCGCTTTGGCGCGGTAGCCCGTGGCGGTCTGCGCTGGTCCGACCGGCGTGAGGATTTCCGTACCGAGGTTCTGGGCCTGGTCAAGGCGCAGATGGTAAAGAACACCGTGATCGTGCCGGAGGGCGCCAAGGGTGGCTTCTTCGTCAAGCGTCCGCCCAGCGATCGTGAAGCAGTGCAGGCCGAAGGCATCGCCTGCTACAAGCTCTTCATCGGCTCGATGCTCGACATCACTGACAATATCGTCAAGGGCGAAATCGTGCCCCCGGCCAACGTGGTGCGCCACGACGATGACGATCCCTATCTGGTGGTTGCCGCCGACAAGGGCACGGCGCGTTTTTCCGATATCGCCAACGGGCTCTCGCTCGATCACGACTTCTGGCTGGGCGATGCCTTCGCCTCCGGCGGTTCGGTCGGTTACAGCCACAAGGGCATGGGCATCACCGCACGCGGCGCCTGGGAATCGGTCAAACGTCACTTCCGTGCGCTCGGACGCGACAGCCAAAACGAGGACTTCACCTGCGTAGGCATCGGCGACATGTCCGGTGACGTGTTCGGCAACGGCATGCTGCTGTCACGCCATACGCGCCTGCTGGTGGCCTTTGATCACCGCGACGTCTTCGTCGACCCCAATCCCGATGCGGCCACCTCGTTCAACGAACGCGAACGCCTGTTCAACCTGCCGCGTTCGTCCTGGCAGGATTACAACCACGAGCTTATCTCCAAGGGCGGCGGGGTGTTCTCGCGCAGCCTCAAGTCGATCGACATCACCCCGGAAATGCGTGCGGCCCTTGGCTTGCCTGCCGAGGTCGAACACCTGACCCCAAGCGAACTGATCAGCGCCGCCCTGAAAGCCCCGGTGGATCTGCTCTACAACGGCGGCATCGGCACCTACATCAAGGCCAGCACCGAAACCCATGCCGATGTGGGTGATCGCGCCAACAACGCCATCCGCATCAACGGCAACGAGGTTCGTGCCCGCATCATCGTTGAAGGCGGCAACCTGGGTATGACCCAGCGCGGTCGCATCGAAGCCGCCCGCAACGGGGTGATCCTCAATACCGACTTCATCGACAACTCGGCCGGCGTGGACACCTCTGACCACGAGGTCAACATCAAGATCCTGCTCAACGATGTCGTCGCCCACGGTCAACTGGACGCCGAAGCCCGCAAGGCCTTGCTGCACGAAATGACCGACGAAGTCGCCGAACTGGTCCTGCGCGACAACATTCGCCAGAACCAGGCCTTGTCCCTGATGGAACGCATGAGCGTGGCCCGCATCGGCTCGGAACAGCACTTCATCCAGGAACTGGAACACCAGGGCAAGCTCGATCGACAGATCGAATTCCTGCCTTCGGACGCCGAATTTGTCGAGCGCAAGGCCCGCGGCCAGGGTCTGACCCGACCCGAGCTTTCGGTGCTGCTGTCCTACGCCAAGATGAGCGTGTACGGACAACTGCTGGATTCCAACGTGCCGGAAGATCCCTTCCTGTCGGCCGAGCTCAAGCGCTACTTCCCTACTCCGCTGCAGGAACGCTATGCCGAAAACATGCAGCGTCATCGCCTGAAGCGGGAAATCATCGCCACTGCGGTCACCAACTCCATGGTCAACCGCATGGGCGCGACCTTCCTGTTGCGCATGCAGGAAGACACCGGTGCCAGCGCCGCCCAGGTCGCCAAGGCTTACAGCATCGCCCGGGTCCTGAGCAACGCGCGTGAGCTGTGGCGCAATATCGACACCTTGAACCTGACGGTGCCCAAGAAGACCCAGCTTGATGCCCTGACCCTGATCTGGGGTCATCTGCGTGGCATCACCCGCTGGCTACTCAACCTGCCAGCCCAGGATTTCGACATCGCCGCCACGGTAGCCCGCTTCGGCAACGGTTTCACCACCCTGGCCCAGGCCCTGCCATCGGTTCTGGCCAAGCAGGGGCAAAGCGATTACGCCGACGCCCGCGCCAGCTGGATGGATGAAGGCATGCCCCAGGACATGGCAGAAAAACTGGCCGGTCTGCGCTTCCTCAACAGTGCCCTCGACATCGTGCGCGTATCCCTGGATACCCAGCGCGAAGTCACCGAGGTGGCCAGCACCTACTTCGGCCTGGGCGAAGCCCTGCACCTGGATTGGCTGGCCCAGCGCATCGACGAGCTGCCGGTTGAAGGCCGCTGGCACGCCCTTGCCCGTGGTTCCTTGCACGATGAGATCCAGGCCCGCCAAAGCGCCCTGGTGGTACAAGTGTTGGGAACGCCGGGCAATGCGCCGGCAAGCCGGATTACGGCCTGGTTGGGTCGTGATGATGCCAACCTGCGCTACACCTGTACCATGCTGGATGAAATCCGCAGCCAACGCGAACTGGACTACCCGACCGCTTCGGTCGTGCTGCAGCGACTGGGACAACTGGTACTGCACGCCGCCTGATAATCCATTATCGGCCAACCCC
>CAYRJS010000131.1:0-7122 GCA_964424535.1 uncultured Aquimonas sp. | reverse complement strand
GGAGGTTTCCTGAATCTGATCGCGAATCGAGTCCATGCCTTGAATGGTCTGGCGCACCACTTCGGCGCCCTTGGCGGCAATCTGCACCGAGCGCTGGGCCACGTCCGCCGATTCAGCCGAGTTCTTGGACACCTCGTCAATGGACACGGCGATTTCATTGATCGCGGCCGAAGCCGAGGTGATCTGCTGGGCCTGATGCTCGGCAGCTTCGGCCAGGTGCATGGCGGTGGCCTGCGTTTCCTGGGCAGCGGCGGCCACCTGCACGGCGGTCTCGTTGATGGTGGTTACCAGGGAGCGCAGAGCCTCGACGGCGAAGTTGATCGAGTCCGCGATAGCTCCGGTGATGTCCTCGGTCACCGTGGCGCGGACCGTCAGGTCGCCATCGGCCAGCGAGCCCATCTCGTCCAGCAGTCGCAAAATGGCTTCCTGGTTACGCTGGTTCAGCTCCTGGGTGACGCGGAAGCGCTTGACCTGGTCACGGTACAAGGTGAACAGCAAGCCGAGGATGGCGATGATGGCCGCGATACCGGCGGCAATACCGATCCACACGTTCGGGAAGGCCCGACTCGTGGGCATGTTGATGAAGGCCTGATTGAGGTTTTCCGCGTCCCGCAGCAGTTCCACCGAAGACTGGGAAATTTCGTCGGCGGCGTTCTTGACTTCGAACAACTCCGAAGACGCATCAAGGATCTGGTCAACGTTCTGTTCGATTTCGCCATACAGCGAAGCCACGCGTGTCAGCGACTGGCGTGCTGCGGCCGAGTTGACGCGCTGGATGTTCTGTTCGGTCGAACCGTTGAGCAGGCCATCGAGCACCTGGCTGAACAAGGTGGCGTCACGCGAGAAGCGGTCTGCGGCCGAGGTCGCGGCGATACCGCCCTGGCGAATCTGGGTCACGTGGCGCAACATGCGGTCGGCCAGCACGATCTGGCGATAGGCCGTGGACAACTGGGCGAAGGTGGCGTTGCCGGCATCGCCCATGGCGCGTACGACTTCGTCCATTTCCGCCTGAATCAAAGGTACGTTGCCAGCAAATTGCTCGGCCGTGTCGGTCAAGCCCAACACCAGTTCCCGGCTGTCGAGGATACGTCCGGCGGAACTGTCCATCGGCGCCCAGGTTTCGGTAAGCCGCTGCAGGGGCACCCCGACCACTTTGGCTCCAGCGTAAGCCGGATTGCGGTCCGAGCCCTTGTTGAGGGCGTCGAGGTTCTCCCGCACCTTGGCCCGGGTGCTTTGCAGTTCATCGAACGCATCCACGCCACCGGAGGCGGCATCCTGCGCCGATTTGGCGATCTGCTGGGAGAGCACACGCACGTCGGCGACCAGGTCGCGTGCATTGGCCTCCTCGGTGGAATACTTGGTAGACAGCACCGCGTTGGCAATCAACGCCAACAGTGCCACTACCAGCAGGAAGATCCAGAAGTTGATCATCCCGCTTCGTTCTTTGCCGGTACCCGCGCCCAATGTGCTCATCGCAAAAACCTCGCCCTGAATTGCTTTCTGATGCGCCGCCTCAGACGGCGGCTGCTTGCCGGAATCCCGGCGTGCGTGTCAATCGTGCCATGTTGAACACGCCCCACACTACCTCATCGATCCGATAGGCATGCTCCACGAACGGAGCATAGCCATCGGTTCCCACTTCACCGCTGGCAACCATCTGGCCGCGATTGAAATTGCGCTGACCCAGCAACTCATCGATCAGCACGGCCACATCGCCACCACTCTGGCGTACGACCAGGGCGCGCGTACCGGCTTGCTGCACGGTACGTTCACCCTCGAGAAACTGTTTGAGATCAACCACCGGCAGCAGTGAGCTGCGCAAGTTGGCCACGCCCAGAAGCCAGGCTTCACACCCCGGCACCGGCGTCAGCGGTGGCACGGAAATGATTTCCACTACTTCGGTAAAACCGGCGGCCAAACGGCGTTGGCCCAGACGGAAAGTGATACCGCGCCACAGGCCCGGAGAGTCGATCTGATCCGGCACGCCCGCGACATGGCCGAGGCTGCGGTGCTCGTAATCCACCAGGACTTCGAACGCGGTTGCTGGCATCACGTTCATCGGCAGGTTCTCCTGGACAATCCGACCCGGACCGTCCCGCTCATGCCGGCACTGCGATCAACAGATCGTGAGTCCTGCAATCGACGTGGCGTGTTGTCAATCCTGACTTCCCTGAACTTCATCATGTCCCCCCAGGAAATACCGAATCAGCTCTGCGGCGTATGTCGCCTGATAGCCGAGAGTAGCTCCTCTCGGGTAAACGGCTTGGTGAGGTACTGCTCAGAACCGACAATTCGTCCCTTGGCTTTGTCGAACAGACCGTCCTTGGACGACAGCATGATTACCGGCGTGGATCGATACAGTTGGTTGTTCTTGATCAGTGCACAGGTTTGGTAGCCATCCAGGCGCGGCATCATGATGTCGACAAAAATGATCTGCGGCCGATGATCGGCGATCTTGGCCAATGCCTCGAAACCATCCGTGGCCGTGAAGACCTCGCACCCTTCTTTCTTCAGCAAAGTTTCTGCAGTACGGCGGATGGTCTTGGAGTCATCGATCACCATGACCCGCAGCCCCGCCAGATTGCCTGTATTTGCATCCATCCAAATGGTCCCTCTGAGCCACGATCACGATGTTTGCCGCCTCATGTCTGCTATATCGCAACGGACACGGCCACCTGTCAAGGCATTGCCACACAAAATTACCTGACGGAGGTGATGCTACTATAGATGAACGCTCGCGGTACAACGATCTTCTGATCGGAACAAGGAAATTCATGACGCTCAACGTCGTTGTGATCATGGACCCGATCGGGTCGATCAAACCCGCCAAGGACACCAGCTTCGCCCTGTTGCTGGAAGCACAACGGCGCGGACACAGCATCCATGTGGCGGGGATCGATGACCTCGGTATCCGCGACGGGCGACCCTGCATCCGCACCTGCGCGCTTACGGTCCGTGACGATACCCACGATTGGTTCAACGCCGAGGCTCCACACTGGCACGAATTGACACATTTTGATCTGGTCTTCATGCGTCCCGACCCGCCGGTCGATGCCGCCTACGTGCACGCCACCCAGATCCTCGGCCTGGCCCAGCGCGCGGGCGTGCGGGTGGTCAATGACCCGGCCGGGTTGCGCGATCTCAATGAAAAACTCGCGGCCATGCTGTTTCCGCAGTGTTGTCCGCCGACCCTGGTCTCGGCCGATCGGGTCGAACTCAAGACCTTCGTCAAGGACCAGGGCGATGTCGTGCTCAAGCCCCTGGATGGCATGGGCGGGCGCTCGATCTTCCGGGTCCATGCTGGTGACGCCAATCTCAACGTCATTCTGGAAACACTGCTGGGCACAGGCCGCCAGTTCGCCATGGCCCAACGTTATCTGCCGCAGATCGTCGATGGCGACAAGCGCATCCTGCTGATCGATGGCGAACCGGTGCCTTACTGCCTTGCCCGCATTCCCCAGGGCGACGAGTTCCGTGGCAATCTGGCCGCTGGTGGACGCGGCGAAGGCCGGCCACTGAGCGAGCGCGACCGCTGGATCGCGGCCCAGGTCGGACCGTATCTGCGCCAACGCGGCATGCGTCTGGTCGGTCTGGACGTGATCGGCGATTACCTCACCGAAATCAACGTCACCAGCCCCACCTGCATGCGCGAACTGGATGCCCAGTTCGGCCTCAATATCGCCGGCGATCTGTTCGATCGCATCGAAGCGGAGACAGCGTGAGCCAAGCCCCCCGGATCCGCAGCGCGGACCGCCTGTCCGCGACCCTGGTGTTTTCCCTGATCGCCCACGGCGTGCTGGCACTGGGGATCGGCTTCACCATCGAGGATCCGGCGCCGGTCCTGCCGACTCTGGACGTGATCCTGGTCCAGACCCATTCGCAGGAAGCGCCCGAACAGGCCGATTTCCTGGCCCAGGCCAACCAGAGCGGTGGCGGCGAAGCCGAGGATGTCGCCCGTCCCAGCGAAATGCAGCCAGCACCGGCACCCAATCCAGCTCCCGGAGTGGCACCCACGCCCTTGCAGGCGGGCGCACCGCCACCGCGCGAACAGACGCGCGAAGCCATGCTCACCACGACGGCGCCCTCACCCGAGCGCGTCGATGACCAGCAACAGATCGCTACCCCCACCGCACCGATGCCGACCAGCCGCGAACTGATCGAGCGCAGCCTGGAAATGGCCCGCCTGGCGGCCTCCGTGGAACGGCGCGAACAGCAATACGCCAAGCGTCCCAAGCGCAAGTTCGTGTCTGCCAACACCCGCGAATACGCCTACGCCGCCTATCTGCGCGCCTGGCAGGCCCGGGTGGAGCGCATCGGCAATCTCAATTACCCGGATGAAGCCCGTCGCCGCAACCTCGTCGGACAACTGGTAATGACCGTGGCCGTGCGCCGCGATGGCAGCGTCGAATCCATCACCGTGGTCCAGTCCAGTGGCATCCCGGTGCTGGATGATGCCGCCCAACGCACCGTACATCTGGCTGAGCCCTTCGGGCCCCTGCCTGATACCGGCGATGGCACCGATATCCTGCATATCACCCGCACCTGGCACTACCTGCCCGGCAGCACCATGCAAAGCCGCTGAGGCCCGACCGACAGCCGGGAGCGAGCGCGGATTTCCGGCTGCAGAGGGCTACAATGGCGGCATGGATTCGCCCACTTCCCTTGCCAACCACTTCCTGATCGCCATGCCCGGCATGGAAGACCCGCATTTCAGCCAGACCGTGGCCCTGCTGTGCCAACACGGGGAACAAGGCGCCATGGGCCTGCTGCTCAATCGCCAATCGGATTTTCTCCTGGGCGAAATCATGGCGCAAATGGGCTTTCACGAGATCGACGCAAATCTGGCGGCACAACCGGTACTGTCCGGCGGTCCGGTCGAACCCGAACGTGGCTTCGTTCTGCACAGCCCTGAAGCGGGGCCATTCGAGTCCACGTTTCCGATTTCCGACCAGATCCACCTGACCACTTCGCGCGACATCCTCGAAGCCCTGGTGCGCGGACAAGGTCCGCGTCAGTCCGTGATCGCGCTCGGGTACGCCGGCTGGGGCGCGCAGCAACTGGAAAGCGAACTGCACGGACATGCCTGGCTGGCCGTGGATGCCAACCCGGAAATCATCTTTGACGTACCCCTGACCCAGCGCTGGAGCGCCGCCACGCGCCTGATCGGCATCGATCCCAGCGCCTTGTCCAGCTACAGCGGACATGCATGAATCAGGTCGATGCCAGCGTCTGCGTCCTGGGTTTTGATGTCGGAGCCCGCCGCATTGGCGTAGCCGTCGGCAATACGCTCTCGCGCACGGCCCGTCCGATCGCCATGGTGGCTGCTCGCGATGAGGGTCCTGACTGGGATGCCATCGCAGCTCTTGTCCGCAACTGGAGTCCGGATCGGCTGATCGTCGGAGAACCGCTTACGCTGGACGGTGAAGCCCAGCTGGCGACCCACCTGGCCCGACGTTTTGCCCGTGAAGCTGGAACCCGCTTTGCCTTGCCGGTCGACCTTGTCGATGAACGTTCATCCTCGCGCGAAGCCGACCGGCGTTTTGCCAACGCCCGCCGGGAAGGCCGCGCCCGCCGACGCGATGCCAGGAACCTGGATGCGCTCGCCGCCCAGATTATCGTCGAACGCTGGTTGGGCGAGGCCCCGCTTGCACCTGTCTGATCCATTTCCCACTACTGAAATCCTCGCGGCAGAACCCCGATACCCGGCCTGAATTCCTCTAGCGAACCCCTCCCATGCGCCACCTTCTGACCCTCGAAGAGCTTTCTCCCGCCACCCTCGTTCACCTGCTCGATGCGGCCCAGGCCCTGCGGCCGAACGCCCTGCGTCGCAGCCGCCATCGCCCCTTGCGCGGTCTGACCGTGGCCAATCTGTTCTTTGAACCCTCGACCCGCACCCGCGCCTCCTTCCAGCTTGCCGCCGAACGCCTGGGCGCCGATGTCGTCAATTTCGAGGCCGACAGTTCCTCTACCCGCAAGGGTGAAACCCTGGTCGACACCTTGCGCAATCTGGAAGCCATGGGCGCCAGCCTGTTCGTAATCCGCCACGCCCACGCCAGCGTACCCGCCTCGCTGGCAGTGGCGGCAGCTCCCGGCAGCAGCGTGGTCAGCGCCGGCGATGGTCGTCATTCCCACCCGACCCAGGGCTTGCTGGATTTGTTGACCATCCGGCAACACAAAGGCGAGGATTTTTCCCGTCTTTCGGTCTGCATCGTGGGTGATATCCGCCATTCGCGCGTGGCCCGATCCGGGGCCCAGGCCTTGCGGACCCTGGGCGTGCGTGATTTGCGCCTGGCCGCCCCTTCGGTGCTGCTGCCGGAAAGCGACGACCCCAGTTTCACCACGGCCCAGCGCATCGACACTCTCGATGCCGCCCTGGAGGGTTGCGATGTGGTGATGATGCTGCGCCTGCAACGCGAACGCATGGACGAAGGCCTGGTGGCTTCGCTGGAGGAGTATTACCGCGACTGGGGCCTGACTCCCGAACGTCTGGCGCTGGCGCGACCCGATGCCATCGTGATGCACCCCGGCCCCATGAATCGCGGCGTGGAAATCGCCGATGCCGTTGCCGATGGTCCGCAATCGGTGATCCTGGAACAGGTCTCCAACGGCGTCGCCGTGCGCATGGCCGTACTGGAATGGATGGCGGAGTCAGGGAATCGGGAATAGGGAATAGGGAATGGAGAATCGCAAAAGCAGCGATTCCACGCTTTCCCGGATCCTGGCAGCGGTGGCACCAGACTAGGTTTCCAGCCCGGCTCCTACGATTCCCGCACCTCAGCGCGTCTCGGTCAGCTCGACGCCATCCAGCCCCTGGCTCAAGGTATGGGCATCGCCACCCTGTGCCAGCTTGATCTTCAGGCGCACCTCGTTGGCCGAGTCGGCATAGCGCAGGGCGTCCTCGTAGGAAATCTCGCCGGCCTGGTACAACTCGAACAGACTCTGGTCGAAGGTCTTCATGCCCAACTGGACCGATTCCTTCATCACTTCCTTGAGCTTGTGGACCTCGCCATCGCGGATGTAATCCTGCACCAATGGCGTGCCCAGCAAAACCTCCATGGCGACGCGGCGGCTCTTGCCATCCGGCGTGGGGATGAGCTGTTGCGCCACCACGCCCTGGAGGTT
>CAYRJS010000130.1:4226-7192 GCA_964424535.1 uncultured Aquimonas sp. | reverse complement strand
GTGGCGCCGAGCTTGTTCAATTGATGAGTGTTGATTGTTGATGAGCGCCCGCCAGAGCGCCGTTGCCAGGCACCTTTAAGGGAGTTGTTCATATGCCATCCGCTTGCCAGGCCGCCAGTTTGGTGATGCCGGGTTTTCTTGATGCCGCGCTGGGAGCCATCACGAGCCCGTCGGTGCGCGGCGTCATCGACGACGCGGTGTTCTATTGCGGGGTGCGTGAATTCGTCATCGACGATATCGTGGTCGGGCCTTACCGCGAGCTGGTGGCGGTGAAGCTGGCGAAGGCGCTGGGCTTTCTGTCCATGGTGATCGTGACGCTGTGGGTGGCGGTGCAGGGCTTCAATTTCATGTCGGGGCAGGGCAAGCAGGCCGTGGTGCCCACGATGTACCGCACCGGCAAGCTGGTGCTGGTGCTGTCGCTGGTGACGCTGCTGGCCAAGGAGTCGCCATTCGTCGTCGAGTCGGTAGAAAGCTTCAAGGACTTGATTTCGCATGGGGTCGCCGACGGCACCGACGTGACGACGCTGATCGACGTGAACCTGGGCGTGGCGGCGATGCTCAGTTCCATCAACGATGCGATACGCTCGGTGGAGTCGCAAAGAGACCCGAACGTGGTCACCTCGGCCGTTGGCCTGCTGGGGCAAAGCGGGCCGGCCATGCTGACGGCCACGCTGCTGCTGTTGACGGAGCTGTCGGTGACGCTGGCCATCATGCTGTCGCCGGTGTTCATTTTTTTCCTGATCTTCCAGCAGACGGCGCCTTTGTTCTGGTCGTGGGCCAAGTTTTTGCTGGGCGCGTTGTTCTCGATGGCGACGCTGACGCTGGTCGCCTCGCTGGCCTTGCAGGCGACGGCGCTGTACGGCGCGACGGTGGTGGCCGCGTTCTACACCAACAGCGGCGACGGCCTGGGCGGCATGATCAATACGATTGCGGGCGGGCCGTTCGACATCAATGCCAGTTCGCTGCGGTTGGCGGCGCTGGGCACGCTGATGTCGGCCATCATCATTTCGGTGCCACCGGTGATCATGAGTTTCTTTGGCGCGGCGGCGGCCTTCACCACCGGCGCGATGGCGGCCATGGGCGGCGGCGCCATGATGCTGGCCCAGCAGATGGGCGCGGGCAAGAGCGCCGGTTCGGGCGTGCCGGCCTTGAGCGGGCCGCAGGCTGGCGCTGCCGCGTCATCAGGGGGTGCAAGCATGGCGCCCACCCAGCAGAACCCGCAATACCTGACCCAGCAAGGCTCGGGGCAGTTCACAGCGGGCGGTAGCTTGATGTCCAGCCAGTACATGCAGCAGATGAAGAGCGTCTTCGGTGGCGGTGAGGGCGGGGCGGAGGCTGGGCAGGCCGCGCCCGCAGGCCAGAGGGGCCTGGCCCCGCAGTCGATCGAAGGCGGCAACTCGTCATCGGGGTTGGCTATGGCCCAGAGCCGCGAGCGGGAGTTGGAGCGGGTTGGAGAATTGCGGCCCGGCCCCGACGGCGTGTACCAGACAGCCACCACGGATGCGGCGCTTGCGGGTGACGGAAATCTTGGACGCGGAGGCAATCTGCGGGTGTCGGGGGCCGGCGGCGGCAGCGCGTCACCCAGCGCCAGTGATGGCAGCGATGCATCGGTGCACCACACGCCGCCGGCGGGTTCGCAGCAGACCGGCCGCAACCCAGGGGCCGAGCCTGTGCAGGTGCCGGCAGGCCGATTTACCGGTGAAGCCAACAAGCAGCAGCAGGGGCAGCAGGGGCGGAGCTATCTCGTATGAGTCTCGCGAGCCACTTGACGAGAAGAGGGAGAAACTGGATGTTTGGAAAACAACTGAAAGCCATAGGCGTGCCGCTGGCGTTGGCGGCGGCGCTCGCAGGCTGCTCCGTGGCGGGGCCGAAATCGGCCACCCCGGCGCTGGATGCATCGGCGGCGGACCCCACCACGCAGTGCCTGGGTCAACACCAACTGGTCACACGGTATTCGCCCATTGAGCTGTATCTGAGCGCGACACAGTGCATCCAGCAGAACAAGCTGGATGAAGCGGTTTTTCTCTATGGCGCAGCGGGCAGTGAAGGACGGTTCGACAGGCGCCGTGTGACCGATGAAACGGCGCATCAGGTGGCGAACTTCCTGGGGTTGATCTTCCAGAAAGAGCTGGGTGACGAGGTGTCGTCGCGTTTCCTCGGGCACATGCGGACGCAACTGGATGATGCGGCGGCACGCGAGGTGTTTTGCGGGACGCTGAAAAAACAGCCCCCACCGAGTTATCAGCCCACCTACATGGTCGGTCATGGCATGCGGGCGTTGACGTCCTCAACGCCAGAAGCTGCTGTGAAGGCCCTGCCGGACGCGCAAGCAGCCTGGGAAGCGTCGGTGAACGACTACATGGACTGTGGCCAATGAAGCATATGCACACACGAATTTCGTCCTATCTGGTGCGCGGCATGCTGGCGCTGGCGACAGCGGCCATGCTGAGCGGCTGCATGGCGCCGGCCTACGTGGCAACGAAGATCGAAGGCATGGGCAACGACCGAACGCTGAACAAGGGCATCAAGCGGCTGCGCCAGTACATCGGCGAACTTCAGGCCAAAGGCGATCCGCAGGGCGACTATTACTACGCGCTGGGTAATTCCGATGGCTGGATCGAAGACGTGAAAGACCCGAAGGCGATCACGGCCCTGTTCGAGCGCGCGGCGGCGAAGGGATCGATGGACGCGCGGATTCTGTTGGCGTTGCAGGAGGCGATGGGGCAGGACAAGCCGGGCGAACTGCGGTTTGCCTTGTCTCCCCGGGAGAACCTCCAAGGCTGGGAAAGCGGATTGGCCAAGCTGCTGCCACTGCTGCAACAGCAGTGTTACGTCCGTCGCCTGGGCATCGACGAAGGGCGGCCGATGGTGGATCACTACAGCGTTGCCTACAAGGTGTGGCCGCATTTCAGGAATGGCTACTACCGCCGCAACGCGGACGGCACCCGCACGTTGCTCAGGGATGC
>CAYRJS010000130.1:1089-4216 GCA_964424535.1 uncultured Aquimonas sp. | reverse complement strand
ATTTGCTACCAGAGAGGAGGCCGTGATGTCTGACCATCGCACGCGAATACAAGCTGATTCGGGCCTCAACCCGCTGGACGCGCGCGTGGCGCTGGCGCTGGCGTTCTGGGCCTATCCCCACGAGAACCGAGAGAAGGCCGAAAAAGTCATTTTTTACCCAAAGGTCTGGGAGCAAGCTATTGCTGGTAAACATGTGCCCGCCGACTGGCCCATTGCCCAGTTCGACGCCCAGGGAAAACTGATCCGCGACGGCTGGAACACCCAGCACAACGCCGAAGGCAGGCTGGAAAACCAGTTCCAGATCTCGATCAATCAGCGAACCAAACAGATCACCTTCGACTTCAAGGGCTCGGACGCGTGGAGCAACTGGAAGTCCGATCTGGGCAACGCCGGGGCCAGCGAGTTCGCCAAGATCCAGGCCAAGGCCCAGGCCGCCTACGAAGCCCTGAAGAACGACGAGCGTTACCAGGGCTTCCAGTTCGCCGCCACCGGCCACAGCCTGGGCGGCGGCATGGCGCAGAGCTTCGCGTTGAGGAACGGCATCGATGCCTACGTCTACAACAGCCTGCCGATTGCCCGTGACACGATCCGGGGCGATTATTTCAAGGGCGTGGGCGGCTTCGAGGCGGCGCTGGAAAACTACCGGGCCTCGGGCCGGCAGGTGCACGACGTGCGCACGCCCAACGACATCGCCACCTACGCCTACCACGGCGTGATGCGCAACGCCTACCTGAGCGAGCGCACGGGCCAGCCGGCCACGATGCTGCCGGGCTCGGCCGTGCCCGATCTGCTCAAGACCGCGCTGCTGTTCAGCGAGGTGGGCACGCTGCCGGTGGCGGCACTGATGAGCAAGGACCATACGCTGGACGCGGTGGTGGATGCGCAGCAGGGCATGGGTATTGGTGTTGATGGACGCTACCTCGTCCCCGAGGGTCAGCGCGATTTCGCGCAGATGCCGGTGGAGGCGCGCAGGCGCTTTGCGATGTTGAGCACCTCGCCGGTGACCAAGGCCGGCCAGATCGGCGCGGCCGATGATGTGAGTCCGTGGAACCGCTTCCTGATGGAGCGGGCCGACGGCAGCCGGCAATACCTGGCCTGCAACCCGTTTACCGGGGACGTCGAGATCGAGCACTATGGGCCCGATGGCCAGCGCACCCGGATCGAACTCAATGAACGCCGCCGCCAGGGGGCGACCTTCATCGAGCAGGATGCCCAGGGGCGGGTGCTGCACCGCAGGCAGGTGGCGCTGCATGCCCCGACCCCGACGCTGGGCGTGCGGCAGCAGGCTCAACTCGCGCTGGCAGAGCGCGAACTGGCCGATCCCCTGCGGGCCCGGGGTTTGACCGATGCACAGGTGGCGCAGGTGTGTGCGGCGGCGGTGAGGCATTGCGCACGGCATGCGAGCCTGGGGGCGCCGGATCGGTTTCTGCTCAGCCGTGATGAGCGGCAGATCGCGGTGCTGCATGGCGGCGGGATATACCTGAGCGAAATGCCCATCGAAGCGGCGATGCGCCAGGGTGCGGAAGCGCATCTGGCCGAAGCGGCGCGGCTGCACGATGTCGCACAGGTCCGGGGGAGCGGAATGGCGCACGCGCGTATGCCCCTGGTCTGAGATCACCAACGAAGGCACCCGCAAGAATGGACGCACGCATGACGACGAAAAATGAGCGCTGGCGAGCAGTTCGCCAGACGGGGACGCTGATCGCGATGCTCGCCTTGCAGGCCTGCCAGACGCAGCCATCCAGGCTGCCCGAGTTCGGCGATGACTGGAAGCCGGTGAACGTACTGGCGGATACGGCGATGCAGATTCCGCTCAAGGAAGAGCAGGCGCTGTGGCGCTTCCAGATGCTGCCCACGGATGCAACGCTGCGCGGTATGCTGGAGCGCTGGGCCACGGAGTATGGCGGCAAGCTCGACTGGCAGTACCCGACCGATCTGACGCTGGTGAGCGCGCTGTCGGGTGCCAAGGACAACAACCTGCAGTCGGCGCTGAACGTCGTCCGCCAGGCCTACGCCGACCAGAAACTTCGCGTGCAGGTATTGAGCAGCAAGACCCTGCTGGTAAGGCGCATGCCATGAGCGCGGTGTCGGGCATGTTCGGGGGGCCGCGCAGGCTGTCCGAGGCGTCGCAGGACGTCATCCGCAAATCGATGGACTTCGAGTCTTGCGTCATCGCCATGGTCAAGCGCAGTGAGCGCCGTGCCTGGATCGTGGCCATGGTATCGCTGTTCGTCACGGTGTGCCTGGTAGCTGCCATCGTGTACATGCTGCCGCTCAAGGAGAAGGTCCCCTATCTGGTCACGGTCGATCTCAAACGCAGCACCAGCACGCTCACACACCTGCGCGAGGACATGGCGTATTCGGGCATCTACTCGAGCGAGGCACTCAACCGCAGTCAGGTGGCCCGTTTCGTGCAGGCCCGCGAGGGCTACGACTGGGACACGATCAACGAGCACGACTGGGAGTTCGTGGCCGCGATGTCGAATGACGCGGTCAAGGGGCTCTACGTAATGCAGTTCGATGGCAGTCCCAATGCACCGGACAAGAGGTGGGGACGCAGTGTGGCCATCCGCATCAAGGTGAACTCGATTGTGTTTCACGGTCTGGACGAGGAAAAGGACATCCGGCCGACCGGCGCCACGGTGCGTTTCGAGAAGTGGCGTTTTGACAAGTCCAGTGGCAAGAGCGAGTACCTCAGCAGCCATGTGGCCACGTTGAGCTACCAGTACAAAACCCATCTGCGGATGAGCGACAACCTGCGCCTGCGCAATCCTTTGGGCTTTCAGGTGACGGCTTACAAGGTGGACGACGAGTTCAATGCGCCCACGTTTCGCAAAGACGAGATGGCGCGGGGCATTCCGCTGATCGGCGAGGACGAAGGGCAACTGAACCGGGGGGCCGGGGCGGAGAATTCTTCCACCTCGATCGCGACCACCGGCCTGGCTTCGGCCGGCGGGCTACCAGGGGCACCTGGGACGCCTGCCCATGGGCCCTGATCGATGTGCTCGTGGCAGCGCAACGGCGGGTGATGTGCGGGATTCGATGAATGCAAGGGAAGGTCAAGCATGACGGTTCGACAGGTTGCAGGCCGGATACCGATGATCCTGGTCATCGGGTGGGGGGCGTC
>CAYRJS010000130.1:0-1079 GCA_964424535.1 uncultured Aquimonas sp. | reverse complement strand
ATGGCGGCTGCGCAAGAGGTGCGCGAGGTGCCCTACCGGGCCGACCAGGTGGTGCGGGTCAACACCGGTCTGGGCATCGCGACGCAGATCGAGATCAGTCCGCAAGAGCAGGTGAAGGACTTTGGTACCGGCTTCAGCGATGGATGGGAACTGGTTCGGCGCGACAACGTGTTCTACATCCGTCCCAGGAACGTGGATGTCGATACGAATATGTACATCCGCACCAACATGCGCTCATACCTGATCGACCTGAGGGTGTCGGCGACCCGCTGGAAGTCGCTGGAGGAGGCCAAGAATGCCGGTGTGTTCTACAAGGTCCGCTTCGTTTACCCGATTGCGACACCAGACAGGGACAGTGCCATGGCAGCGGCCAATGGGGTGCTGTCGCCCTCTGTCGCGGCACTCAATTCCCAATCCGACTACCACCTGAACTACGACTACGCGACGACGATGCCGGTGCCGACCATCGTGCCGATCCGGGTGTACGACAACCACCAGTTCACCTACCTTCACCTGCCGCCCTTGGCCGGTGTCCCCGCGGTGTTCGGTCGCAATGAACGAGCGGGTGAGGAGTTCCTGGTCAACACCAGGATCGAAGACAACGTCGTTGTTGTCCATGGCGTGTACCCCTATCTGGTGTTGCGTTTGGGAGCTGAAACCGTTGGTCTGAGGAGGAACCCGTGATGAAGCACAGCGCCACTCCGGAATCAGGAGGGAGCCCGATGACCCAGCTATCCGACAACATGCCGCGGCTCTCGGGCGGGGTTTCGCGGGGCCTGAACAAAATGGCACTGGCCTATGTCGCCATCCTCGGGCTGGCGGCGGTCGGGATGACGATGTGGGTGGCCAGCAACGCCTTCTCGGCCGATGACGGGAAGGCACGGCGGGTCGCCTTCGAAGAGGTGTCGGTGCCGGACAAGCCGATCCTGGCGCTGGCATCGCCAGTTGCGCCACCGCCATTGCCGTTGACCGGGGCGCCGGCGCACGCCGTTTCGGCCGGGAGCGATCCGGCGGCGCCGCAGGATGACTTGCTCGTGCGCCGCATGGCCAGCCAGAACAATCTGGTGGCCACTGCCGAC
>CAYRJS010000129.1:0-7224 GCA_964424535.1 uncultured Aquimonas sp. | reverse complement strand
AGAAAGATAGTCGGGCGGACGCTTTTGACGTCATCCATGACGCGCTCCAGATCGGAGCAGATAAAGACTTCGCGCAACTCGAACAGCGGCGCCAGGATGCTGACCACGCGCTCGCCGACATGCGAAAGCGGCAGATAGCAGCAGGAGAGCTTCTCACCGTCGCCCCATTCCGGCACCAGCGCCTCGGCCACGTTCAGCCCGGTGGTAACGCTGTTGCGATGGGTCAGCATCACGCCCTTGGGTTCGCCAGTGGTGCCGGAGGTGTAGATCAGCGTGGCCAGACTGTCCGGCTCCACCTGTGCCCGGGCCCGCTCGAGCCGATCATCCATCGTGTCAGCGTGGGCGGCGAGGAAAGCGCCCATGCCGATGACTCCGGCCACGTCTTCCGGCACCGCGCCTTGGGTGACGATGATGTAGTCCAGCTCGGGCACATCGTTGCGGCGATGTTCCAGCCCGCCGAGCAGCTCCAGGCGCTCGGTCACGATCACCCGCGCCCCGGAATGCTGCAGCTGACGGATGATCTGCGGCAAACTGCTGGTGATGTAGACCGGCACCGACACCAGTCCCGACGTCATCGCGGCCATGTCCACCACGAACCAGTCGTAGGTATTGCGTCCGATCAGCGCAACGCGGTCACCGAAACCCAGCCCGGCGCCGAACAGCGCCCTGGCCAGGCGCTCCACGTCCCGTCCGTAACCGGCCCAGGTGACCGGAACCCACTCGGGTCCGGCGCGGTAGTGGAGCGCGGTGGCGTCCGGCCAGGTCCGGCAACGATGCTGGAAGGCCGAGGTCAGGGTCTGCACGGTTCCGGCCATCTCGCATCTACCCCTTGGCCAGTTCAAACCGCGGCAGGACGAGTTCGTCGCCGACCGGATCGAACACCACCTGCACCGGCAGTCCACAGCGCAGCTCCTCGATCGGCGTGCGGATGATGTTGGTCATCATCTTGAAGCCCTCTTCGAGCTTCACCACCGCCAGCACGTAGGGCGTCATGCGGCTGAACTCGGTCGGCGCGAACATGCGCGTGACGGTGAACGAATGGATCGTCCCTTTGCCCGACGAGCGCTGCCATGCGAGGTTCTCACCGAGGCAGCCCGGGCAATACTTCCTAGGAAAGAACACGATCGCATCACAGTCACCGCAGTGCTGGTAAAGCAACCTGCCCTGCCTGCAGCCGTCATAGAACGGCCGGCTGGTCTCCGACAGCACTGGCAAAACCGCGCTCATTGGCCTACCTCCCGGCCAAGGACGGCCACGTGCAAGTCCATACCCACTCCTCCTGATGCGGTTTCGACCGCGAAATCGACGTTGGGCACCTGACGCTCGCCGGCCTTGCCCATCACCTGGCGCGCCGCTTCGACTAGGACCGCCATGCCGCCGCCAGTACCGGTATGCCCCTGTGCCAGCATTCCGCCATTGGTGGTTACCGGGAGCTTTCCGCCCGGCGAGGTGTGGCCGGCTTCGACGAAGGCACCGGCCTGGCCGGGTTCGCACAGTCCGAGCATTTCCATCGTCATCAACACGAACGAGGGGAACGCGTCGTAGATTTCCGCCACATCCACGTCACCCGGCCCAATGCCCGCCATCGTGTAGGCATCGAGCGCAGCCGGCCTCCATGCCGAAATGAGGTCGTCCGGCTGCTGGGTGGTGGAGAAGTTGGTACAGCGCGAACCCATGCCCAACACATAGGCCGGCGTGGCGGTGGCGTCCACAGCACGCTCGGCCGAGGTCACCACGAAGGCGGCGGCACCGTCGGCCAGCACGTTCATCATGCGCTTGCGCACTGGCGAGGAAATGACTTCGGAGGCCAACACTTCCTCGGCGCTGCGTGGCGAGCGGATCATCGCGTTGGGGTTCAGCGCGGCCCACTTGCGCAGCGACTCGATGACCGCGGCGACCTGCCGTTCGGACGTGCCCGAATCGAACATGTAGCGCTGCTGGATCAGCGCACCCAGGCCAAGCTGGCTCCAGCCGTAGGGGATCTCGTACTCCTGGTTCACCGATGCCTTGGAGAACGTATCCACCGCCACCTGCGGGTCCAGCCCGGTGCCGAGACGGTCCGAATGCACCACCAGCACGCCGCGCGACAGGCCGGTGGCGACCAGCGCACTGGCCACCTTCAGTGCGTTGGACGAGCTGGAACCCCCGGACATGACCTGGAAGTTGGCCCGCGCGGATATGCCCAGCCCCAGCTCTTCCACTAGGTAGGAGCAGACGAAGTTGGTGTTGTCCAAGCCATTCGCGATCGTGCCGAGCGGGATGACCGTGTCGATCTCGCTCTTGTCCAGGCCCGAATCCCGAATCGCCATCACCGCGACATCCACTGCGGAGCGGGTCAGGGAACGATCCGGAAAGTGGCCGGTCGGCAGTTCACCGATTCCAACAATCGCCGATTTTCCTCTGAGCTGTTTAACCATCATGGTTTCCTGGATAGTGGGTGGAGTCGGCTTACAGGCCGCGCGCGAGCAGTCGCGCGATGACACCGCGCTGGATCTGCGAGGTGCCGCCGCCAATGGTTCCCATCTTGGAAATCCAGAGACTGCGACCGATGTCGTACTCGTCCATGCAGCCGTTGCCGCCAAAGATCTGGACCGCACGGTAGGCGGCGCGCTCGGCCGCCTCGGTGATGAAGGTCTTGGCGACAGCGGCGGTCATCGATATGTCTTCGCCCTGGTCCATGCGCCGGGCCAGGTCGACGGCCAGCATGCGGGAGATATCCAGATCGATTTTCATGTCCGCGAGCATCGTCTGCACCGCACCGAAGTCGGCGATGCGCTGGCCGAACTGGCGCCGCTGGGTGGCGTATTCGAGACTGTCGCGCAGATTGGATTCGATCAGGCCGACATAGGGCACGAACGCCAGCCGTTCCCACATCAGTGACTGCAGCATGTAGGTCATGCCCTTGCCCTCCTCGCCGAGGCGGTTGCCAGCCGGCACCACGCAGTCATCGAAGAACACTTCGCCGGTCGGCCAGCTATGGCATTCCCGCTTGCGCAACGGCTGGCCGGTGGTGAGGCCGGCGGCGCCACGCTCAACCACGAACATGGTCAGGCCCTTGGCCCCCAATTCCGGCGCGGTCGAAGCCAGCACCACGAAAACATCCGCAATCGGGGCGTTGGAGATGAAGGTCTTGCTGCCATTAAGCACATAGCCGCCCGGATGCGGCCTGGCCGTGGTCTTGAGACCGGTCAGGTCCGAACCGGCGCCCGGCTCGGTCAGGCACAACGCGCCGATCTTCGCGCCTTCGGCCATAGCCGGCAGGTAGCGCTGCTTCTGCTCCTCATTGCCGAGCACGCTGATCGGCATTGCGGCCAGCAGCATATGGGTGAGCCAGGCGCCGGTGATGCCGAAGTCGCGGCTTTCGGAGGCGAACCCGATGATCGCCGGCACCACGTCCGAGGCCTTCAAGCCGGAGCCGCCGTAAGCCGGGTCCAGCAACAGACCCGGCAGACCCAAGTGGCAGATGCGCCGCCAAGTGTCATGACAGAACTCGCCGCGTTCCTCCCGCTCGCGGACGCCGGGCGCGATCACCTCGCGCGCAAAACGCGTGACCGTGGCCAGCAGCGCGTCGCGCTCTTCCTGCGAACCGCTCATGGCGTGGCTCCTGTTCCGGCAGGGGTGAGCATCAGATCGGCGTCGCCGGCGAGCACGTCCCGGTCGTTCTGGTTTTTCATGAACAGACGACAGACCAGCAGGACTCCGGAATCGGTCTGTCGGCGCTCTTCCACCACTCCGCCACCGGTGAGCTGGTCGCCGGGGAAGACCGGATGGGTGAAACGGATGCGGTAGCGCTTGACCGCCAGCGGGCCGCAGGCGTCGTACAGCACGCGGCTCAGGAAACTGGCGTGCATCAGGCCCATTGCAAACACCGACGGAAAGCCGGCGTGCCGCGCATAGTCGTCGTCGTGGTGGATCGGATTGAAGTCGCCGCCCGCGCCGGCGTACCGTACGATATCGGTGCGCGTAACCACATGCCGGAACATCGGCAAGAGTCCGCCCACGGCAAGCTCATCGCAGGGCTGGATCGAGGTGTCAGTCATGGCTCAGGGTCTCGATGAAGGTGTTTTCCGTGGTGGACACCAGCACACCGTCCTGGTTGTGCAGCAGCAGGTTCAGCCCGACGAAGCGGCGAGTGACGCCATTGGCGCTGGTCCGAACTTCGTCCGAAGCGACCACCAGCGTGGCCTGGAGCTGCTCACCGACATGGATCGGCTGATGGCTGTGGAACTGGACTTCCCCGTGCACACTGCGGGCCGGATTCATCTTCATTTGCTTCATCAGCTCCAGTACCGCCGCATCCGCACCGATGTGGAACACGAAGGTGGACGGATAGGTGACCGGAGCGATGCAAGCACGCAGCCCCGCACCCAACGCGGCCTCACGATTGGTGAAAAGTGGATGCGGTGTCCGGCCTGCGGCAGCGAATTCGGCGACCTTTCCCGCTTCCACCGGGAACACGAATCTCGCCAGGACGTGTCCGGCAGCTTGCTCATTCATGTTTGCTTCCTGTGATTTCCAGAAAACGGGCGCGCCTGCTGCGTAAGGCGTGAGGGCGCGCCCGTCACGAGCCGCGGTCAGGGCGCAGGCAAGGTTCCGGGGCGGCGCCAGGTAAGTGCGGCGGAGACGGCCAGCATCGAGAGCAACAGCGCGTTCAACCACCATGGCGATGCCGCACCGGTGCGGGAGGCGACGATGATGGCGCCCACCAGCATCGGCACCAGACAGGCGGCTCCGATCACCAGGATGGCCAGCGGCGCCCAGTTCTGCCGTTGCCGCAGTGGAATCCAGGTCAGGATCAGGATGCTGACAGCCATCACCACCAACGCATCACCGGTGCCCTTCATCAGGATCACCAGCAGCAGCTGCACGCCTTCGGCCAGGGTTTCCCAGTCCACTCCGATGGCGGTCAGGTGATAGGTGGTCACGGTGGATCGGAACAGGTAGTTGATCCCGATCACCAGACAGACCAGCGCCACCAGGGTGTTGAGCGTGATCGCGGTGTTGAGCCTTTTCATTGGTCAGGCTCCCTGTCCTTTTGCGGCTTCGTCCATCCCCTCGCGGCGATTACGCAACGACTCGATACCTTCGCGCTCGGCGATTTCGTCGAGCTTGGAATCGACATGCTTTTCACCTGAACACATGTAGGCGTACATCTCCATCGCAAAGCCGCAGTCAAGGTCGTCGACGATGCGCTGCTTCCACGGACGGCGCAGGATCTGCCCGGTCATGCGGCGCACCACACGCGGCTTGGCCATGATCGTTTTGGCTATTTCCATGGCGCGATCCATCAGCCTGTCACGCGGAACCACTTCGTTCACCAAGCCGTACTCCAACGCCTTTTGTGCCGGAATCTGCTCGTTCATCACCATCGCGTAGGCGGCACGCTTGATGCCAAGCAGTTCGATCAGGGCGCTGTGGATGCCGTCACCTGGCACCATGCCCAAGGAGAAGTGCGGGTCCATGATCACCGTGTTGTCCGAGCAGATCGTCAGATCGCACATCATCGCCAGCTCTGTGTGCGCACCGGGCCCGTTGAGCACGCCGATGGTCGGGATCTCCACATCGTTGATCAGGCTCATCAGCATATGGCGGCCATCGAAGATGCCGTAGTCGTAACTGTTTTTTGCCGGATCCGCTTCCACCCTAGCGAAGCTTTCATCGTCGAAAGCCGCAACCCACACGTTGCCGGTGGCAGTGAAGATCATCACCTCGTTTTCAGGATCCGAAC
The DNA here is from genome assembly GCA_964424535.1 of uncultured Aquimonas sp. Lineage (GTDB taxonomy): Bacteria > Pseudomonadota > Gammaproteobacteria > Xanthomonadales > Xanthomonadaceae > Denitratimonas. The sequence goes on along the minus strand of CAYRJS010000129.1, from coordinate 1,496 downwards.
CGACCGTGCGGAACAGCTGCCAGATGGCGCGATGCAGCTCCAGGCTCCATTGAACCGGCCCGCCAAGCGTGTGCATCTGCACCGTCAGGATGCCGTTCTCGCGGCTCAGGAAAAAATGCTCTGCGAAAAGCTCCTTGTACTCCTCGAATACCGGAGTGGGGACCATCTTTGTAAGGGCCATGAGTACCTCGTTTCTGGATTGAAGGGAGCGCGTCTTTCCACTCAGAACTTGACGCGGAGCCGGACACCGTAGCTTCTGAGCTCGGGTGCGAATGCCAGGGTCTTGAATGCGCCCTGGCCTGCGGGCGGCAGGATCAGGGAGCCGCGATCCCGGCTGGAAATTGAAACCGTCGGGGTCTTGTCGTTCAGGAGGTTGCGGCCCCAGAACTCCAGGTCGTAGTTCCTGATCTGGTAGCCCAACGCCATGTTGAGCAGCGACCGGCTGCCGACCCAGAACAGGTTGGTCGTGGAGCCGTATTGGCGCGAGCGGTAGCCCCAGTCACCCCGCATATAGAAGGTGGTGTCGGCGGAAAGCGCCTTCTGGTAATCGAAGGACAGGGTTCCCACATGTCTTGACACGTACTGGAGTTCTTTTCCGGCCAGATCCGATTCCAGCCCGAACGACAGCCTCAGGGCCTCGAACACATACTCGTCGAACGTGGCATCGGTATAGGCGTAGCTGGCGCCGAGCGCGAGGCCGGGAAGCGGCATCACACGCAGATCAAATTCAGCACCCTGCGAGGTGGTCTTGCCGGCGTTGGCGTTTAAGGTTGCGTTCTGCACGCCCAGCGCCCGCACGATCTGGTCTTCCCAGTCGATATGGAACAGCGCGGTATTGAAGGTGATCCGGCCGTCCAGGGAGTTGAACTTCGCCCCGAGTTCGTAATTGATGCTCTTCTCGGCGTCGAAGGTGCGCTCGTCCGCAGTGACATTGGCCATCGCGTTGAAACCACCGGACTTCACCCCGCGACTAATGGAGGCATATCCCATCCACTGATCGTTGAGCCGACGTCGCAACCCCAGACTCGGAGTGATGAAGGTCTCCGACATCTCCAGCGGCGGGTTCGGGTCCAGGACCTGGCCGGTGATCGGATTGCTCTGGAAGGGGTCGATGCTGCGCTTCTCACGGAACACCCGCCCCGCCAGATCCAGCGTCCAGTCATCGGCGAGCTGCCAGCTGAGCGAGCCGAACAGGGCGATGTTCTGATGTTTTTCGCGATTGTCGATCAGCGTGCTCTTCAGTGAAGCCGGCAGCAGGGGCTCGTAGGCCTCGTTCGCCAGATCCTGATCCAGCGTCCGCTGGTTGCTGCGCAGGTAGAACAATCCGCCGATCCAGCTGAGGTCGCCCCCCTGCCCAGCGAGGCGGAACTCCTGCGAGATCTCGTCCACATCGGTGTTCTGGGTCTGGTAGCTGATGTCGGTCGGGCCGTAGTCGATATCGGCGCTGAACTCGCTCTCAAGATCGGAATAGGTTGTGATCGTAGTGAAGGACTGAT
>CAYRJS010000128.1:1604-7269 GCA_964424535.1 uncultured Aquimonas sp. | reverse complement strand
ACGCCACCGCGGCCCATGCTCATGACGATGCGCGGCTGGCCGATGCTCATCACCAGCACCACCGAGGACAGGCCGATCAGGGCGCCGATTTCCACCACGATGCGCAACCAGTCCAGTTCCGGATGGCTGGCCACGGCGGTGACCACGGGCTGGTCGGTGCCGAGCAGGTAGTACGGCGTCAGCCCGGTCATGACGGCGGCCATGCCGATATACAAGATGGTGCAGATGACCAGCGAAGCCAGCATGCCGATCGGCAGGTCACGCTGCGGATTGCGCGATTCCTGCGCTGCCACCGAGGTGGCCTCGAAACCGATATAAGCGAAGAACACCATGGCGGCACCGCGCAGCACGCCATCCCACCCGTACTTGCCCGGACCTTCGTTCTCGGGGATGAAGGGTTCCCAGTTGCCCGGATCGACGTACCACCAGCCGGCGATGATCACCAGCACGATCAAGCCGATCTTGAGCCAGACCATGACGTTGTTGACCGCCGACGAGCCACGGATGCCGACGTAACACAGCGCCGTCAAAAGCAGCACGATGCAGGCGGCCGGCAGGTTCATGATGGCCCCGGTCGGTTTGAGCTGACCATCCAGCGGAGCGCTGGCCAGTACCGCTGGAATATGGATGTTGAAGTGCTCCAGCAGACTGGTGAAGTAGCCCGTCCAACTGACGGCCACGGCCGAGGCTGAAACGCCGTATTCGAGCACCAGCATCCAGCCGATGAACCAGGCGGCCAGTTCTCCCAAAGTGGCGTAGGCGTAGGAATAGGCGCTGCCGGATACCGGCACCATGGCGGCAAATTCCGCATAGCACAGGGCACAGAAAGTGCAGCAGATGGCGGCAAACACGAAGGACAAAAGGATCGCTGGTCCGGCGTGATCAGCCGCAGCTTGGCCAGTGATGACGAAAATGCCGCCGCCGATGACCGCACCGATGCCCAGTGCGGTCAGGGCCCACGGCCCGAGCGTGCGGACCAGATTGAGGGCATCGGCTTCGGCCCGACTGGCCATCGGGTCCTTGGTTGCCAGCAACTGCTTGATCATGTGTGCTCCGGGCTTGGCCGTGTTGGGTGGCGATCAGTTCTTGGACGTGGCCGAGGTCCGGCGCAGCTTGCTGTGGCGGTAGCCGTAAAGGAAGTAGATCGCCATGCCGATGGCAGTCCAGCCCAGCATCAGGCGCCAGTGTTCGGAAAAGGCCTGCCAGAACAGATACAGACAGGCGATCGCGCCCAAGGGGCACACCAGAATGGCGAAGGGCACGCGGAATGGGCGCGGCATGTCGGGCCGGGTAAAGCGTAGAACCAGCACGCCGATACAGACCGTGGTGAAGGCCAGCAGGGTGCCCATGGCCACCAGTTCACCCAGGACGTTGACCGGGAACATGCCCGCCAGACCCATGGCAATGATGCCCACGATGATGGTGCCGATATACGGAGTCTGGTGTTTGGGATGGACCTTGCCGAACAGCTTGGGCACCAGGCCATCCTGGGCCATGGAGTAGAAAATGCGCGGCTGGCCCATCAGCATCACCAGGATCACCGAAGACAGGCCGGTGATGGCACCGATCACCACCAGGGTGCGCAGCCAGTCCAGCGACGGGTAACCGGCCAGAGCCGTGGCGACCGGCTCGGGTGTATCCAGCAAGCGGAAGTCCGCGATACCCGTCAGGGTGGCCGCCATGGCGATATACAACAGGGTGCACAGCACCAGGGAGCCGAGGATGCCGATGGGCATGTCGCGTTGCGGATTCTTGGCTTCGCCAGCGGCCGTGGAAACGGCGTCAAAACCGATATAGGCGAAGAACACCACCGTCGCCGCGCGCATCACGCCACTCCAGCCAAAGCGGCCTGGCCCTTCGGATTCGGGGATGAAGGGTACCCAGTTCTGCGGATCGATATAGCGGAAGGCGAAGGCAATCACCAGCAGGATCACGGTGACCTTGATGGCCACGATGACGGAATTGACGATGGCCGATTGCTTGATGCCGACATAACACAGCCAGGTGATGGCGATCAGGATGGCAATAGCCGGGATATTGGCGATGGTGCCGGTGGCCGCGATCTTGCCTTCGATGAAGGTGAACGGAGCACTGGCAAAGGCTTCGGGCAGGGTCCAGTTCGATCCGGTCCAGCCGGAAACCAGGCGCAGCAGTTCATTGAAATAGCCCGACCAGCCCACCGCCACGGTGGAAGCAGCAAACAGGTATTCGAGCACCAGATTCCAGCCGATGAACCAGGCCACGAACTCGCCCAGGGTGGCGTAGGAATAGGAATAGGCGCTGCCCGAGACCGGCAGCATGGCGGCAAACTCGGCGTAGCACATGCCCGCCAGGGCGCAGGCGATGCCGGCGAAGATGAAGCTCAGCATCAGCGCCGGCCCGGCATGATTGGCTGCGGCCGTGCCGGTGAGCACGAAAATGCCGGCACCGATCACTGCGCCGATACCCAGCATCACCAATTGCCCACCGGTCAGGGTGCGGCGCAGGTGCGGCTCGCCGGCCAGTTCCCCTTCGACCGGTTCGCCGGCATCGACATGGGGTGCGGCCTGGATCGGCTTGACTGCCAACAAGTTCTTCAACATCGAGTATTCCCCTCGGGCAAGGCGAAAAATGGGACGCAACGTGGGCCTTGACTACCACAACGCGCACTGAACCTTAGCTTGCACTGGCAATGCCAGCAAGAGTCAATCGTCAGGATGCAGCACATATTGCGGTGCCGCATGAGAAAACTTCTTCCGGTATCCTTTTCTTCGATCTTTTTTGGTTGCGGCGCAGCATCGGTCCATGTTGCCAACCATGGGGCCTGTGCCCGTCTGCGCACGCGGGATGCCATCGTCCCTGCGATGATCCACCAAATCGTGCTCGATCAATCCTGGGCGCCGATCCTGATATCCGACCTTGACCGCGAGACTGCCTGTGTTCTTGATTCCCGATACCGCCTTGTCCACGGCCCTGCAGGCCTTTGCCGAGCAACAAGCCAGCATGCACGCCGAAACCCGGCTGTTTCTGGACTTTCTCGCCTCCCATGCCGATGTATTCGAGCGTCATCATCCACCGGGTCATTTCACCGGTTCATCCTGGTTGGTCAGCGCCGATGGCCAGCGCGCGCTGTTGACCCATCACCGCAAGCTGGGGCGCTGGTTGCAGTTGGGTGGCCATGCCGATGGCGATACCAACCTGGCGCGGGTCGCCTGGCGTGAGGCCAAGGAAGAATCCGGATTGGAAGGCTTGCGGGTGGACGCAGAAATCTTCGACCTGGATCGCCACCGCATCCCCGCCCGTGGCCACGAACCCGAGCATTGGCATTACGACGTGCGCTACGTGGTACGCGCGACCACCGACGAGGATTTCAACATCAGCGAAGAATCCCTCGACCTGGCCTGGCGAGAGGTCACCGAACTGGCAGCGGATCCTGATCTGGATGCCTCAATTCAGCGCATGGCCCGGCGCTGGCTGGCTCGGGGCGCAAAGCCCTAAGAAGGCGTGTGACGCCGGACGAACCCTGTCTTCAACTTGCTCAATCCTGCCAGCTTCTTGGTCGACAGATTTCGTCCATCTGCAAATCAATGGGTGGCTGACCGAAATAATCCCGTGCGTAGGTATTTGCCGCCCAGGCATCCGCACGTTCAATGTCGTGCGCCGATATAAGCCCACTTTCCTCCATCAGCGCCAGGGCGGAATCATAAGAGGCTTGTACTTCGGACGTGGAGCGCAATGACACCAGACGTGTGGCTCGCCAGGTCAAATAGGGATCTGGCAGAGGCACATCGTCATTGGGCTGGTCGTTGGGCAGTGCGATGAATCGATACATGGCCAGCCAAGCGATATAAGGATCAGCCCGCTCCAACCCTGCTTGCACGAGATTCGGTGCGTATTGTCTGTACTGGAGTGCCAGCAAGCCTTTATAGCTTGGATCTTCCCGATATCGCGAATTGAATCCAGCATTGATGAAACACCTTTGTGCAACCGGATCGCCCGACAAGGCGGCGATCAGCCAGGCTTCGTGATACCTCAGAAATACTGAAGACGCGTCGGAACCGGCGCATAGATCTTTGGTGCGATCCATGTTGGACTGCATGCGCATGTAGAACTGGTCCAGATCCTGGAGGAACTTCAGACCGATTTCGTCCAGGTTCTGAAAGTTCGGAGTTTTCTGTTCCAGGCTGAATGCTTCCAATGCCTCATGATAAAGAAGGCATTGCAAGGCTTCTTCGAAGGTCTCGATCCATGCCTCCGGATCACTGCGACCGCCCCGTTCGGCAAGTCGCCTAGCCCAGATACTGGTATCGGTTTCAGCGACTGCTTGCGGCTGCGCAACAGCGATGCGACGAACTTTCGCCTCGATCGTGTTGGTTGGCAGCGTCATCTCGGTCTGAACCTGGGCCACCTCGGGCAGCAGCACGGGTGGGGCGATCGGATCGTCGGGTTCGGGCGACCAAGACCGGAACGCCAGAACGCCAAGGGCGATGGCAACGGCAAGCAGGATGATGGGGCGCAGTCGTTTTCGCATCTGAAAGTATTTTTGGGGTATCCACGGCTTGGACGTTCGCGCGCGTGGCAACCGTCCGGGCAGGCTGACGGAAGTCGTGGTCTATCAGGATATCTTCTACAACATTGGCTCGGTGCGTTCCATCATGTTTCCCGGCGGGACCAATCAGGTCGCCAACCGGGCTTGCGAAGGGCAGGATTTCATGTTCCAATGTACTAACGCGTTATTACATTGATGCACAACTTTGATGAAACCTCTCCCCGCCCGTTCCCGATCCGATGAAGACGCCGCCCTCGACGCCTTGGTCGAAGCTCTGCGGATCTTGCGTGAGCCGGCGGATCTGCGGGCCTTGTTGATCGATCTGTGCACCCCGGCCGAATTGGAAGCCTTGAGTGACCGTTGGCAAGTTGTGCCCTTGCTGCTGGAAGGCCTGCCTTATCGGGATATCCACGCCCGCACCGGGGTCAGCGTGACCACGGTCGGGCGGGTGGCGCGCTGCCTCACCCACGGCGCGGGTGGCTATCGCAAGGCCGCAGCGGAACTGGGCCTGCATCGACATTGAAGCGCTTTGCCACTGTCGCTCGTTACCTCTTTTCTCGGAAAACCCCATGAAACCACGTGATCGCTTGCGTATCGCCACGCAAAAATCCGGTCGTTTGTCCACGCCGGGGCGGGATTTGCTGACCCGTTCCGGTTTGAGCTTTCGCGAAAGCCGCGACCGTCTGTTCTGTTATGGCGAATCCCTGCCCATCGACCTGTTGCTGGTGCGTGACGACGATATTCCCGGCCTGATTGCCGAGGGCGTCTGCGATCTGGGGATCGTTGGGCGCAATGTGCTGGAGGAATTGCGTCTGGGCGTGCTGGCCGAGGGTCGGCAGCCGGCGTTTCGGGAATTGCGTGCCCTGGGTTTTGGTCCGTGCCGGCTCTGCATCGCCCTGCCGCAGGAGCAGACCTGGGAGGGTCCGCAGACCATGTCTGGAATGCGCATTGCCACTTCCTATCCGAACCTGTTGACCGACTGGCTGAAGCGCAACCAGGTCCAGGCCGAGGTTGTAACCTTGTCGGGTTCGGTCGAGATCGCTCCGCGTCTGGGCAAGGCCGAGGCCATCTGCGATCTGGTGTCATCCGGGGCGACCCTGGCCGCCAACCAGTTGCGCGAAGTCGCCACGGTCATGA
>CAYRJS010000128.1:0-1504 GCA_964424535.1 uncultured Aquimonas sp. | reverse complement strand
GCCGTACCAGCTTGAAACCGCGCCCGGCGTGGTTTGTGGCCGGATCTTGCGCCCGATCCAGCGCGTGGGTCTGTATGTGCCCGCAGGTTCCGCACCCTTGCCCTCCACGGCCCTGATGCTGGGTGTGCCCGCGCGCCTGGCCGCGTGTCCGCAGATCGTGATGTGTACCCCGCCGCGCCCGGATGGCAGCGCCGATCCCAGCGTGCTGGTGGCAGCCCAGGCTTGCGGCATCGATACGGTGTTCCTGTTGGGCGGCGTGCAGGCGATAGCCGCGATGGCCTATGGCGTGGGTGGAGTGCCGCGTTGCGACAAACTGTTCGGACCGGGAAATGCCTACGTTACCGAGGCCAAGCAACAGGTCGCGGCCGATCCGCAAGGAGCCGCCATCGATATGCCCGCAGGACCATCGGAGGTGATGGTGATCGCCGATGCCGGAGCCGATGCCGAATTCGTTGCCGCCGACCTGTTGTCGCAAGCCGAGCACGGGCCAGATTCGCAGGTCTTGCTGCTGTCCGACAGCGCTGAGCTTCTGGCGCGTGTAGCCGGTGAAATCGAGCGTCAGGTGCCCAGCTTATCCCGTCGCGACATCATGGCCCGCTCGTTGCCGCACGCGCGCCTGATCCAGGTTGCCGATATTGCTCAGGCTATCGAGCTGGCCAATGCCTATGCCCCCGAGCACCTGATTCTGGCCCTGCGCCAACCGCAGCGCTGGCTCGATGCCATCCACAGCGCCGGTTCGATCTTTCTGGGTGATTACGCCTCGGAAACCCTGGGCGATTACTGCAGCGGCACCAACCATGTCCTGCCAACCCACGGCGCGGCCCGGGCCTGGAGTGGCTTGTCGGTCGCCAGCTTCCAGAAAACCATCTCGGTGCAGGAAGTCAGTGCGGTTGGACTGCGTGCCATCGGCCCCGATGCCGTGACCCTGGCGACAGCCGAGCAGTTGACCGCCCACGCAGCAGCGGTATCGCGACGGCTGGCACGTCTTGAGGCCGAATCATGAGCACTTCGATCCTGGCTCTGGTACGCCCCGATCTGCGCGAATTTGCTGGCTACGGCTCGGCCCGACGCAGCGGTGTCAGCGGCACGATCTGGCTCAATGCCAATGAAAGTCCCTGGCCCAATGCTGGCGACGATGCTGCGAGCAGCCAGCGGTATCCGGCCCCGCAGCCGGAGGCTCTGCGCCGGGCTCTGGCCGATCTGTATGGCTCATCCCCGGACGAACTCTTGATCGGGCGCGGCAGCGACGAGGCCATCGACTTGCTGGTACGCGCCCTGTGCCGACCTGGACAGGATGCCGTGGTGATCTCTTCGCCCGTGTTCGGCATGTATGCGGTCAGCGCCCGTCTGCAAGGCGCGCCCCTGGTGGATGTGCCATTGCGCGATGGCCCGACGGGTTTTGCCGTGGACTTTTCCGCTTTGGTCGACGCTGCGGTGCGCGAGCAGGCGCGTCTGGTTTTTGTCTGCTCGCCCGGCAATCCCACCGGCCATGCCGTGTCACTGG
>CAYRJS010000127.1:0-7291 GCA_964424535.1 uncultured Aquimonas sp. | reverse complement strand
GGCAGCCATGCGTGAGCGTTGTCCCAGGGTGCAGATCAGAACCAGAGCCTGATCGGGATCGGGTGCCAGCTCGGCGATACCCGATTCCAGGCGCGGACCGGGCAGGTTGATCGAGTCCTCGACGTGGCCAGCAGCGTATTCGTTTTCCCCACGCACATCCAACAGCAGGGCGCCCCGCTGCAGCCAGTGACGCACTTCGGACGGGCTGATATCGAGCGGCGGGACGTGGACTGGGTGGGCGTGGCTCATGGGCGGATGCCGGGCAGGGCGGACTTCATGATAGGTCCGGCGTGGTGCCGGCTGGTGGCAAAGGGTGCTGGATATTCTCGAACACCGCGATAAATCGGGGTTGATTTGCATCAAACCCTACGGTTCCAGGGGCTGTTAGGCTTGTCGACCGAATTCCATGAGCCTTGCAGCAAAGCATGAACGCGGATTTGCCCCAGACATCCCAGGCCAATTTTCATATGGCGGATATTCGCAGCAAACGCCCGACCCGACGCCGGGCCGTGGCCGTGGGTGAATTGCGCGCTGGGGAACACGCCTTCGGCCTGATCCTGACACGCGGTCTGCCCAAGGGTGATGCCCTGGCGATGGCGGAAGTTGCCGGCCTGCAAGGCGTCAAACAAGCCTCGGCCCTGATGCCGCTGTGCCATCCCTTGCCGCTGGAATTGGTGCAGGTCAGCCATGTGCTGGTACCCGAACGCCATGCGGTGCGCCTGTATTGCGAGGTGGCGACCGAAGCCCGTAGCGGGGTCGAAATGGAAGCCCTGGCCGGGGTCAATGCGGCCTTGCTGACGGTCTACGACCTGACCAAGCCGGTCGAACCGGCCCTGGGAATTGAAGGCGTGCGCCTATTGTTCAAGGAAGGCGGTAAAAAGGGTTTGTGGATCCATCCCGAAGGCATGAGCGAGGCGGAAATCGCCCACTTCAAGCCGCGTGCAGCGGCGCGCCTGGACGGTGTGCGCAGTGCCGTGGTGACCTTGAGTGACCGAGCTCAACGCGGCGAAACCGTGGATGCGTCCGGCCCGCTGATCGTGGAGCGACTGGCCGGCCTGGGCGCGCAGATCGAGCACGTTGATGTGCTGGCCGATGGCATCGAGCCATTGGCGAGCCATTTGCAAGGCTTGGCCACCGCTGGCGTGCGTTTGTGCCTGTGTACCGGCGGCACCGGTCTGGGCGCTCGCGATCTGACTCCCGAAGCCTTGCTGCGCGTAGCCGACCGGCGCGTGTCGCCGCTGGCCGATCTGTTGCGGGTGGAAGGGGCCAAGCACACACCGTTGGCCTGGCTCAGTCGCGGCGAAGCCGTGCAGATTGGTTCGATGCTGGTAGTGGCCTTGCCCGGTAGTCCCAAGGCGGTGCGGCAAGGGCTCGATATCCTGTTGCCGCTCCTGCCGCACGCCCTGGCCATGATGGCGGGCGAGGGGCATCCATGATCACCTACGCGGATGCTCTGGCCCGGATTCTGGATCTGGCCCGGCCTGGATCCGTTGAATCCTGCCCGGCCGCCGAGGCTCTAGGACGTATCCTGGCCGAGGACGTGGTCAGCCCTGATAATCTGCCGCCGTTCGACAATTCCGCCATGGATGGATTTGCCTTGCGCACCGAGGGCCAGGTGTTGGCTGCAGGGCGTGAATTTCAGGTCCACGGCGCGGTCATGGCTGGCGATGGCACACCCGTGGATCTGGGCCAGGCGGATCAGGCCTGGGAGATCATGACCGGAGCCCGCCTGCCGGCCGATGCCGATACCGTGGTGCCGGTGGAGCAGGTCGAGATCCTGGCCCGCGATGGGCAAGGGCAGGCCACGCGCATGCGTTTGCTGGAGGCCATTGAACTGGGCCGACATGTACGCCGGGCTGGTGAGGATGTGGCTCGTGGCGCAGTCGTCATGGCGGCAGGCTGCCGCGTGGGTGCGCCGCAACTGGCGATGCTGGCAGCGTTGGGTATCGGCACGGTGGCGGTGCGGCGACGTCCGCGCGTGGCCTTGGTATGCACGGGTCGGGAACTGGTTGATGCTGCTGACGCCGAGCTGGCTCCGGGCCAGATTCGCAACAGCAATGGTCCTCTGCTGGCCGCGCGGATACGTGCGGCTGGGGCCGAACTGGTCCTGCAACGTACGGTTTCCGATACCCCAGAAGCCTTTTTGGCGGTTTTGCGCGAAGCCCAGGCCGCGAACGTGGATGTTTTTGTCAGCACCGGTGCGGTGTCCATGGGCCAATGCGATTTCGTGCCTGATGCCTTGCGTCAGGCCGGGGCCGAAATCCATTTTCACAAGGTTCGCATCCGTCCCGGCAAACCTCTGCTGTTCGCAAGCCTGCCGAACGGCACGCTGTGCTTTGGCTTGCCGGGCAATCCGGCCTCGAGTGCCGTGGGTCTGCGGTTTTTCATCGAACCGGCCCTGCGCGCCCTGTTGGGTCTGGCCCCGCAACAGCCGCTGCGGGCGGTACTCGATCAGGATCAAAAACAGCTTGTCGGCTGGCGCCAGTTTCTCAAGGCCCGCCTGGTGCTGGCCGAGGATGGTGTCCTGCGCGCCAAGGTTTTGTCGGGGCAGGAATCCTTCCGCATCCGGCCCTTGCTGGAAGCCAATGCCTGGGTGGCGATGCCCGGTGATGCCGAACAGGCACCGGCAGGTTCTCGGGTCGAGGCCTGGTTGCCGGGCCATCTGGATGGATTGCAATTGGAGTTGCCGTGATGCGGATCGAAATCGGATTGTTTGGTGCTTTTCGCGCCCATGAACCGGATGCCAGGGTGGAACTGGAGGTGCCGGATGGAGCTTGCATCGCCGATGTGCGCGCAGCCTTGCTGGCCTATGGGCGTGAGCACTGGAGTGGATTTCGCGAGGGCCTGTTGCAGCGTTCGGCCTTTGCCAGTGAACGGGCAGTATTGCGTGAAACCGACCCGGTCCCGGAAGATGCCCGGCTGACCGTATTGCCGCCGGTAGGAGGAGGCTGAAATGCCCATCGTGCACCATGCCATCGTTGATCGGGCCGTGGCCGCGATCGATCCGGCCCAGGCCCTGGATTTCGTCACCGATCCAGGTTTTGGTGGTTACAACCTGTTCGTGGGCCGGGTACGCCAGCGCAATCATGGGCGGCTTGTGACCGGTATCAGCTATGACATCTTCGATGCCCTGGCTCAGGTTCACTTCGATGAAACCATCGCCCGTGCCTGTGCCGACTTCGGTCCGGATATCCGCATCTGGCTGGCGCATGCCAAAGGTCGACTGGCGGTAGGCGATGTGGCCGTGGTGGTGGCCGTGGGCACGGTGCATCGGGACGAGGCCTTTCGTGCCTGCCGACAACTGATCGAGGAGGTCAAGCACCGCAGCCCGATCTGGAAGCAGGAGCACTACGAGGATGGCAGCAGCGAATGGAGCGAGGGCTGTTCCCTGTGTGAAACCCATGAATCCCAAACCGGTGCCCACGCCTGAATTTGCCGCCCTGCTGCTCGCCGGCGGGCAATCCCGGCGCATGGGTCGCAACAAGGCCGACCTGCCGTGGCAGGGACAAAGCCTGTTGCAGCATCTGTCGGATCTGCTGAAGCAGGCAGGTGCAAGGCGGATCTGGCACAGCGGACCTTTCCAGGGCGAACACGCCTTGCCCGACAGCGAACCCGGTCTGGGTCCTATGGGCGGCGTGTTGAGTCTGGCGCGGGTGGCCGACAACGGGCTTTATCTCGTCGTACCCGTGGATATGCCGCGACTTGAGGCCGGTCTTTTGCAGCATCTGTTGCGAGCATTGGATCAGGTCGAACCAACAGTGCGCGCGGCTTGCTTTGTCGATTTTCCCTTGCCGCTGGCACTGCGTCTGGATGAAGCAAGCCGCGACCTGATCGAGCAGCACGCGCAGCGTGAGCGATCAGCACGCTCACTGCGCGCCTTGCATCAAGGCCTGGCTGGTATCCATTGCCCTGTGCCCAACGGTTGTCGGGACTTGCTCGACAACTGCAATACGCCCGAGCAGTGGCAGGCTTTATCGCGGGTGCAGCTGACATCGGCATGAGGTGCTTGAAGCCTTGCCCCGCGGCTGTCGTCGTGTCACTTGCAGGCGCGGTCGGCCACGGCGATCATCAGCTTCTTTGACAAGAACCGAGTGACGCGTGTCCGAGGTAACGACGAACACGAGAGCACCGATGCCCGCGCCGATGCCATGGGGGTATCTGGGCGTCCTGTTGCTGGTCGCCGTGTTGTTGCTGATCGCGTTGAACGCACTGATGGACACTGGTGCCCGTATCCACGATCCCGACGTGTTGCGTTTCGACACGGCGGTTCGCACCATGGAGGATGGCACCCGTGCGACAGAAACGGTACCGATGCGCTTGCCCGGCAACTGCCATGCGCGAGGCAAGTGCGTGCATACCTACCGTATCAGGTTCGATCACCCGGCAAACACGGATGGCCCGTTTGCGCTTTACGTGCCGCTGTTTACCGGACGCATGCAAGCCTCGCTCAATGGTGTGCCGATGCTTGACAGCACGCTGGTCGAAGCGTCGTTGCGCCAGGGCCAGGGTGCTCCACAAATTGCCAGCGTGCCCGCGCACCTGCTACGGACAAGCTCCAACGAACTCGAGGTGGTGTTGAGCGGACGCCTGGGGTCGGGAGCAGTCGGCCCGGTGTTCTTCGGCCCGGAAAAACACCTGCACGCGCCGTATGAAGCGGCACACTTCCAGGTCGTGATGTTGTCGCGCCTGATGGATGGAGCCTTGCTGGCGATCGGATTGATCCTGCTGTTGATCTGGCGAGCGCGTCGCCAGGATCAACTCTATCTGCTGTGCGCGACGATCTCATTGAGTTTTGCCTTGGCCTCATTGTCGCCGGTCATTGCCAATGCCTTTGGCGAGTTTCTCCTGATGCCGGTGAATACGTTGCGTTTCGTTGCTGCCTGCCTGGTGCTGCCCTTCGTCTGGCAGTTAACCGGACGCAGACCGCCTCTGCGTACACGCTGGTTTTTCGTGCCTGGGTTGTTGATGGTAGCCGCTTTCCATGCCTTGCCAGCGGCCTGGTCGATGTTCTTGCTGCCAGCGGTGTTCCTGCCACTGGCACTGGGTCTGGCAGGGCTGGCGTTGTCGGAGCTGTGGCGCGCTGGTGTGCGTGGTGGTGATCGCACTGCGCTGACCTTGCTGGTGGCGATTGGCGGTTTGCTGGCATTGGCTGTGCGCGATCAATTGGTGCTGAGCACGGATCTGGGTCAGGGCCATGTGCTGCTGGCGCGTTTCAATGGGCCGATCCTGGTGTTCATCATGGGTGCGATCCTGCTGCGCAGTTTTGCCGAAGGGCTGTCCTTGCTGGAAAATTTCAATGCGCGTTTGCGCGATGATGTCACTGCCGCACGCGAGCAGTTGCAGCAAGCCTTCGAACGCGAGCAGATACAGGCGCAACGACAAACCCTGGCGGCCGAACGCATGCGCTTGATGGGCGATCTGCACGATGGCATTGCCGGTCAATTGGTGTCGATCGTGTCGTTGAGCGAACGTGCCCAGGGGCCGGTGGCCGAGGAAGTGTCTCGTGCCTGTCACGGGGCCTTGACCGACCTGCGTCTGGTGGTCGATTCAATGGAGGATTTTGGCGACGATCTGGGGATGATGCTGGTGGCCTTTCGTGATCGCATCGAACCGCAATTGCGTCGCTCAGGTTTGCGCCTGGACTGGAAAGTCCACGATCTGCCCGATCTGCCAGGCCTCTCGCCCACGCACACACTGGGTCTTTTTCGCCTGTTGCAGGAAGCGGTCAACAATGCCGCGCGTCATTCCGGCTCGGATGTGGTCGTGATCGAAGCGCCACGCCTGCCCGACCAGGGCGTGCGCCTGATCGTGCGCGATCACGGCAAAGGCGGAGCGCAGCCACGACGTGGCCATTACGGCATGGACACCATGCGTCGGCGTGCCGGTGAGTTGGGCGCGTGCTTGACGATCAACAGCAATGGCCAGGGCACGTGTGTAATCGTCGATCTGCCGCCGCGGCTGGATGCCGGGGGCATATTCAAAGCGTGATGAGCTTGCGCGAAACCGCCTCGAAGACCGCTTCGCCGCGGCTGTTGACTTCAAGCTTGCGATAGATGCCCTTGATGTAGTTGGGCACGGTGTTGTGCGAGATGCCCAGACCATCGGCGATCTCATTGTAGGTCATGCCCTTGGCGATGCCCCACAGCACGTCGACCTCACGTGCACTCAGTCCCGCCGTGGATGCTGGTGTCCGTGTCGAGGTCGGCGCAGGCATGGATTGCAGCCGTCGCAGCAAGTAGCGCGCGATGCCTGCCGACAGCGGTGATTGACCTTCGAGCACCTGTCGCACGGTGACGCCGATGTCTTCGGGCAGGGCGTCCTTGACGATATAGCCACTGGCTCCAGCGGCTATCGCTGCGACCACGTTGGCTTCGTCGCAGAGAACGGATATCACCAGGATTTCCACCCCTGGGTGAGCAGCATGGACTTCGGTAGTCAGCTCGGTGCCGTGGCCATCGGGCAATTCCAGGTCGGTGAGCAGTACCTGGGGTGGCATGTTTGCGATGGCCGCACGCGCATCGGCGAGGTTGCCAACCGATTCAACCACGAAGCCGGGATCGACAGCCAGAGCATCATGCAGGCGCTGGCGCGTCGGCACATCGTCTTCAACCAGCAGGATGCGTATTTTCCCCATGGTGAGGATGCAGGCGGTTCACGTGGGTTCGAGTACGCCCATCATCGTGCACACACGCACTGTCGCCAATGCCCTGTTCATGGCATTGCGGTTCCGGGGTGCTGGCAGTCTCATGGCAGGCAATACATTCGGGTCTTGGGAGAAATCATGAAGCGCCTGTCCTGCCTGGCGAAAATGCTGGTTTCATTCGGGTCGATCCTGCTGCTGACCAGCCTGGCGACGGCGGGGAGTGAGGATGGAGTATTTTCGGACGGGTTCGAGACCGATGACACGACTGCAACACCCAATATCCTGTTTATCGTCATCGACGACTTCGGTCTTGATCAGCTCGATTTTTATGGCTACGGCGGTCTTGTACCACCACGAACGCCGAACCTTGCGGCCATCGCCGAGGCCGGTCTGAAGTTCCGCAATGCCTGGGCCATGCCCACCTGCACGCCCACACGGGCGACCTTCTTCACTGGGCGCTATCCCTCCAGTACCAATATCCTCAATGCGGTGGTGCAGACCGATCTGGCCAACTCGGAAATATCGCCCTACGAAGTCACCCTGCCCAAGCTGTTGAAAACCGCTGGCTACACCAACGCGATGATCGGCAAGATGCACCTGACCGGCACCAACCTGGGTACCTCGGCAAACCTGCCCTATGGCCTGCAG
>CAYRJS010000126.1:0-7301 GCA_964424535.1 uncultured Aquimonas sp. | reverse complement strand
GGACTACCCGGTGCAGGCAAGCCATACCAAGCCAGTGGATGTGAAACGCCAGACGTTCGCACACGGGAGCATTGTGTTCGACGCGGGCCTGCTGCCACAAGCCACCTTGGCCCTGCGCGATCCCGAAGCCTGGCCGGGAGCGCAATTGCTCAAAGGACAGGGCGGTCGCGGAGCTGCGGTGCTGGTGGAAGGCTCTTTCGGCAGCGGCATCTTGCGTCATTACCGTCGTGGCGGTCTGGTCGGGCGCTGGAACAAGGATGCCTACCTGTATCTGGGCGAGAACCGGGTCCGCAGCTTGCGCGAATTTTCCCTGCTGGCCGAACTGTACCGCCGCGGTTTGCCCGTACCTCGACCGGTCTTTGCTGCCTGGCAACGGCGGGGGCTTTGGTATCGAGCCGATCTTTTGACCTGTCTGATTCCGCAGACGCGCACGCTCGCCGCCTGTCTGGGACAGGCCCAGGACCAGGTCTACTGGGAGCGCACCGGAATCATGGTCGCTGCCTTCCACCGTCAAGGTGTCTGTCACGCCGATCTCAATGCCCACAATATTCTGGTGGATGCCAATGCCGAGATCTGGTTGATCGATTTTGATCGTGGCGTCCTGCGCCATCCGGCCAGGCGTTGGCAGGACGCCAATCTTGCGCGCTTGCGTCGCTCCCTGGAAAAACTGGGGGTATTTGATTCAAGTCGCTGGCAGGCCCTGCTGGAGGCCTATCACGCCAGTCTGCAAGGATCTGACGCATGAGTTCGACCTGGAACCTGCACTGGCTCGGAGTCGGCAACGCCAGCGCCGTGGAATTGGGTTCGGCCAGTGCCGTGCTGGAACGCGATGGCGAACCCATTCTGATGATCGACTGCGGTCAGGAAGCCCTGACCGCTTATCTGGCCCGCTATGGCGAAGCACCGCGGGCGGTATTCATCACCCACACCCATCTGGACCATGTCGGCGGCATGGAGCGGCTCTTCGTCAAGCTGTATTTCGATCCGCAACGCCGTGGTGATTGCCGTCTGCTCGTGCCCTCACGCCTGGTGCCCTGGTTGCAACAGCGCATTGCCGACTACCCCGGCGTGCTGGCCGAAGGCGGGGTCAATTACTGGGATGCCTTCCATCTGGTGCCGCATACGCGCGGCTTCTGGCATCAGGGGCTATGGTTTGATGTGTTTGAAGTACGCCACCACGAACCGGGCACGGCTTTTGGTCTTGGCTTGCGTGGCAGCTTCATCTATACCGGCGATACCCGTCCGATACCGGAAGTCCTGCTGAATCTGGGCACCGGCCATGAACTGATTGCCCACGACTGTGGTCTGATCGGCAATCCGTCCCATAGCGGCATCGACGATCTGCAACGTGAGTATCCACCGGCCTTGCTGGCCCGTCTGTGGCTCTACCATTACGGCTCGCAAGCCGAGAGGGAAGCCTTGCAGCAGCGGGGGCAGCGCGTGTTGCAGTCAGGGCAAAACCTGGCTCTGGCTGTACCGGATGAGCCGATGACCGGCGCGGACGCACATTTTCATGAAAATCCCCGATAACTGAGCTAAGGTATTTGTTGGTTCATCATCGGTGCCTGCTTCGGGTGGGGCACCAACGTCAACATCAATGGAGATCGAGCATGAGTGACATCGAAAACACCCCGCCATCAGCACCACCACCGCCGCCACCGCCACCGCCACCGGAAAATGATGCTTCCGGCAACGAAACGTCAGTGGAAGCGCGCCAGTGGGGCATGTTTGCCCATCTGTCGGCTCTGGCTGGCCTGATCATTCCCTTCGGCAATGTACTTGGTCCCTTGATCATCTGGCAGATCAAGAAAAATGAATTCCCCTTCGTCGATGACCAGGGCAAGGAAGCACTCAACTTCCAGATCACCGTGGCCATTGCCGCCGTGGTGTCCATGATCCTGACCCTGATCCTGATCGGCATCCTGCTGTTGTTCGCCGTGGGTATCGCTGCCCTGGTGTTCTCGATCATTGCGGGCATCAAGGCCAATGAGGGTCAGTACTACAGGTATCCCTTCACTCTGCGTTTGATCAAGTAGAGCTGGCGAACTGGTCCCGCTTTTTTCGGGCGGCGTAACGGGCAACCGTTGCGCCGCCGTTCCTTTGTCGTGAATATCTTCCTGCTCTTGCCGTGTCCAGCGTTCTTCTGACTTTCGATCTGATTGGCACTTTCGTGTTTGCCTTGAGCGGCGCCACCCTGGCCGTGCGCCAGCGTCTGGATCTGTTTGGCGTGATCGTGCTGGCCTGTGCCGCCGCGGTTTCCGGGGGTATCGTGCGCGACCTTTTGATTGGCGACCAGCCGCCGACAGCACTGGCCGACTGGCGCTATCTGTGCACGGCCATCCTGGCCGGAATCATTTCTTTCGTACGCTATGAAGCGATCGAACGCCTGCGCAACCCGGTGCAACTGTTCGATGGCGCAGGCTTGGCCCTGTTTGCCGTGCTGGGTACGGAAAAGGCCCTGCAATTCGGGCTTTCCCCGTTTGCCGCTACCTTGCTGGGCATGACCACAGGTATTGGCGGGGGCATCATGCGGGATCTGCTGGTGGTGCGCACGCCGGTCGTGTTGCAGTCGGAACTGTATGCGGTTGCGGCTCTGGCAGGTGGTGGTGTCGTCGCTCTGGCCGATGTGTTCGATTGGCTACATTCACCAGCCATGGTGATCGGCGCCAGTGCCTGTTTCGGCTTGCGTTACATGGCCATTCGTCATGGCTGGCGCCTGCCCGTGGCGCGATCGCGCTGAGCGCTCCAGGCACGGGTCGTTAACCGATCTCCGGGGTCATGATCCCTGGCGCAGGGTCCAGATCGTTGCGCAATTGCTCGATCAAAGAACGCAGGTTGCGCTCCAGCAGGCGATGATCGTCCAGTATCCGGGTCAGGTTGGTTTCCAATACGTCCAGAAGCTCGATGGCCGTCAATTCCCGGGTCTTGCTGCCATTGCGGTTTACAAACAAATAATTGCCGCTGTAGGGGCTGATCCAGCAGAGCTTGGCACGTTCGGCCTCGACCTGGGATGAGGGCTGGAATTCAAACCAGGTTCCGGGCGTGAGTGCATGCAACTGGGCTATCAGATCGGGGGGGATCTGATCAGCGTGGGGTTGATCTTCCAGCACGGTTTCCTGCCAGGGAGCGGTCAGGTCGACCTGGGTCAGGGTAGGGTCGTTTTCATACAGGAAATCCGGTGGATCGACCCCTTGAACCTGGGCGTCGAGAAAATCCTCAAGCCGATGCGCCAGGGCAGCGATCTCGCGTTCATGCAAAGTCACTCCAGCCAGTCCTTCGCGCAGTTGCTGGGGCAGGGTTTGGCGGGCTTGAAGCAGGCGCTGATCGTGTTCGTGGTCATGGCCGGCGCGAGCCTCATCGACCCAAAGCAATTCGTCGACAAAAGCCAGGGCCTGGCGAAAAAGGGTGCTGGATTCATTCTGGCGCAACCAGACCAGCGCCAGGTGATGCGACCATGGCCCGATCAGCAATTGGCGCACCCAAGGCATCGGCTCATAATGGCGCAGACGCTGGCGGATCAGACTGGCCACCCGGTTGCGTGCCAGTTCCAGCCGCTCTCGACCGATGGTGGTTTCGATGGCACGTTGTTCGGACAATTCCGCGCGACGGGTCTGGGTTTCCAGTTGTTGCAACAAGGTCTGCCTGACCTGGGCATATTCTTCGGTAGCAACACCTTGACGCCGGGATGCCAGTTGCTCGACGGTCAAAGCCACCTGCTTGAGCAACTGTCCGTCCGGATCGGATGCCGCGCACCAGCCCGTAGCCAGGGCACCCAGTTCATCCAGCAGTTCGCGAGCCGGGTGCGTTGAGCCGTGCAGCAACCCCGGTTCCTTGAGGGCGCTGCGCAGGAATGGCAGGTGCATGCGCGTCAACAGATCTCGCATGGGGGCGGGCAGCTCGGCATCATTATGGATGCGGTGGAACAGCAGCCCGATCATGTCGACCACATCTTCGACGGCACTGCCCAGGCAGGCATTCTCCAGGCCGGCAAGACGACGGGCCTTGTCCAGCAATTGCGACTTGAATCCGAGCGGGTCGTCATCGTAAGTCCAGAGCGCGTCCAAAGCTGCATCCACGGTACCTGGGCTCAGTTGTGGTCCTGACGCTAGAGCTGCCTCGATGGCATAGCCAACAACACGATCACCATCAATGGGTTGCACGGCACCTGACGTTGCTGCGAGCTGCCGGTGTTGCTCCAAGAGCTGATGCAACTGGACGATACGCAGCTCGTTGCCATCTGGTTGCGGAGGCGGTGGTTCGCGCAGGCCCTCATGGCCAGCTTCCGGCGTCGCCGGTTGCGTCAACGGCTTCGGAATCCGTTGCAGATGCGGCGACGGCATGTGCGCCCAAGGCGATGGTGCGGCTTCCACCAGATCCGGCAGAATGCCGGCCTCGCGCAGCGTCGCGTTGAGTTGCGCGTACATGGGTTCGAGCACCTGCAACACGTGCTGACCGAACAGGTCAAGGACGATCAGACGGATTTCGGTACTGACATCCGCCGGTGCCAAAGCGGTACGAAAGACCCGACCCATGCCGCGTGGCGACAGGGTACAGGTCTGAGGATCGGAAGGTTGCGGGCAGTTGGTCAATTCCGCCAACCGTGCCAGCAAGGCGATCAGGGCTGGAGTCGTACGCTCGGAAAGGCGCTGGGTGCGCTGCTCCAGTTGCAGGGTTTCTTCCTGTTCGTCCTTGTCCAGCAACTCGAGGCCGGTACGCGACGGTGCCTGGGGTGACTCGATCGGGGCGAGGTCCATGGCCTGATTGGCTTCCTGCAGAAAGCGGGTTTCCACATTCACCCGTTCCAGACGCAGTTGCCGCAAGGCATCGAAGTACTGTTGCTGCTGGGTGCCCGAGCGGCTGCGTTCGGCAAGATTGAACAGACGCGCATCCAGTTCGTCGAACAAATCCCGCAACGGTGGTGCCAGCCATTCTTGCAAGATGCCATGCAAATGGGCGTGCAAACCGATGCGGGATTCGTCTTGCGTCATGACATCATGGCTGTATTCATCAATCCAGGTGGAGATTGGATGGCCTCGGATTCCAGCAGCACCGGAATTCCCGCGTCGACTCGATACACGTATACGCCATCAGCGCTGATCAGGGCAACTTGCAACGGAGTCGTGACGGGGCTTGCGTCGACTCGCTTCAATGCATGTTGCGCACCGGCGTGGGCGAGGATCCTGAGCTGGGCAGCATCGGCCAGGGCCAAGGGCTGGCCACTGATCGGGCAGCGCAGGATTTCCAGCAAGCGGGGATCAAGGGCCATGGTGGGTATGCCTGAAAGAAAGTGATCTGATTTTGTCAGCGACAAGATACGACTACAATGATCAATGTCTCTCTTGCCTCAAGATTCCGTGATCAACATCCTCGATTCCACTTCATGCATTGATCGCGCCAACCTGGCTGCGGTGCGGACCAGTACCCGATTCTTGCTGGAGCAGGGCCATGTCTGATCCGGTATCCGTCGGTCTGGTCATGGGTTCGCGCTCGGACTGGGAAACCTTGCAGCACGCGGCGACTCGGCTTGAAGCACTGGGCATCGCTTTTGAATCCGAGGTGGTTTCCGCCCATCGCACGCCCGAACGCCTGTACGACTATGCCCGCCAGGCACGTGGACGTGGCTTGCGCGCAATCATTGCCGGCGCCGGCGGGGCTGCCCATCTGCCGGGCATGCTGGCGGCCATGACGACCGTGCCGGTTCTCGGTGTGCCGGTGCAATCACGTGTCCTCAATGGCGTTGATTCCTTGCTGTCGATTGTGCAGATGCCGGCGGGCGTGCCCGTGGCCACCTTTGCCATCGGCCCGGCCGGGGCCAGCAACGCGGCCCTGTTTGCGGCGTCCTTGCTGGCCTTTGACAACGTCCGGATACGTGAGGCTCTGGATGCCTTTCGGGCTGCGCAGACGGCAGCGGTGCTGGCGCACCCCGATCCTTCGGTGCCATGAGCACCCAGCCATCAAATATCACCGTGGGCATCATCGGTGGTGGCCAGTTGGCCCGCATGCTGGCCTTGGCCGGCCTGCCCATGGGGCTTGAATTGCGCGCCTATGACCCGGTTGCCGGTGCCTGTGCCGGACAGGTCCTGCCGCTTGCGCTCGGTGCCTTCGACGATGTGAACTTGCTGGGGCAGTTTGCCAAGGGCCTGAAAACGGTCACTTTTGATTTCGAGAACGTACCGGCGGCAAGCCTGGCAGCATTGGCGGATCAGGTGCCGGCCTATCCCGGTCCCCTGGCCCTGGCCACGGCCCAGGACCGGCTGGCGGAAAAGACCTGCTTCAATGCCAACGGCATCCCTACGGCCGGCTATGTCGATGTCCCCGACAGGGCAGGGCTGGAAGCGGCCATCGCTCACCTGGGTACGCCTGCCATCCTCAAGACCCGTCGTTTTGGCTATGACGGCAAGGGTCAGTTTCGCCTGCGCACCCCGGCCGATGCCGATGCCGCCTGGGCCGCACTGGGAGCGCAGGTAGATAACTCGGGTTTGATCCTGGAAGCCTTTGTACCGTTTCGCCGGGAACTGTCGATATTGGCGGTGCGTGGTCTGGAGGGTGCATTTGCAAGCTGGCCCGTGGTCGAAAACTGGCACGTCGATGGCGTCCTCTCGGCCAGCCTGGCCCCAGCGATGGTTGCACCGGCCCTGCAACAACAGGCCAGCGACCACGTTCGTCGCCTGGCCACGGCCTTGGACTATGTCGGGGTGCTGGCGCTGGAGCTGTTTGACTGTGGTGACCGGCTGCTGGCCAATGAAATGGCCCCGCGCGTGCACAATTCCGGGCATTGGACCATCGAAGGCGCGGAAACCTCGCAGTTTGAAAACCACCTGCGCGCGATTCTGGGTTGGCCTTTGGGCGATACCCAGGCGCGTGGTCTGTCCTGCATGCTGAATTTCCTCGGCGAATTGCCCGATCGCCAAGCCCTGTTGCGCGTACCTGGGGCGCACTGGCACGACTACGGCAAAGCGCCGCGTCCCGGGCGCAAGACCGGCCATGCCACGGTGCGTGCCGATGATGCGGCGACCTTGGCGATGCGACTGGAACAGGTCGGGAATGTGCTGGGCCGAGCAGCACAAGTAGCCCCGGTGCTGGCACGTTTGCGCGCAGCCTGAATCCGCTTCAGGTCAAACCCGGCTCTGCTGCCTGGTCTTCGTGCTCAAGTTGGGCCAGCTCGAACCGACCATCCTCGAAAAACCGCAACACGCTGCCTTGCTCGTACCAGTCGCCCAGGACGATACGCTGGCGCGCCACGCCGTCGACCACCAGGTCATGGATGGCGGGGCGGTGGGTATGGCCGTGGATCATGCGCT
>CAYRJS010000125.1:0-7301 GCA_964424535.1 uncultured Aquimonas sp. | reverse complement strand
GCTCCTGGCCCACTTCGACCACCTCGGAGGGATGACGCACGCGCTTCCAGGCCATGTCGGTGATATGCAGCAGGCCATCGATGCCACCCAGGTCGACAAAGGCACCGTAATCGGTGAGGTTCTTGACCACACCCTTGATGATGACGCCTTCCTGCAGGCGCTCGAGCAGCGCCTCGCGCTCTTCCGAGTACTCGTCCTCGACCACGGCACGGCGTGAAACCACGACGTTGTTGCGCTTGCGATCGAGCTTGATGATCTTGAATTCGAGTTCCTTGCCTTCCAGGTAGGCCGGGTCGCGCACCGGGCGCACATCCACCAGCGAACCAGGCAGGAATGCCCGCACATCCTTGATGTCGACGGTGAAACCGCCCTTGACCTTGCCGCTGATGCGACCGGTGACGACTTCGTCGGCCTCCATGGCCTCTTCCAGCTCGTCCCACACCATGGCGCGCTTGGCCTTCTCGCGCGACAGCACGGTTTCGCCAAAGCCATTTTCCAGGGAATCCAGGGCGACCTTGACCTCGTCACCCACACCCACGTCGATTTCGCCCGCATCGTTACGGAACTGTTCGATCGGCACGATGCCTTCGGACTTGAGTCCGGCATTGATCACGACCACGTCGTTGCGCACATCCACCACGGTGCCGATCACGATGGCGCCGGGCTTGAGGCTGGAGATTTTCTCGCTCTGTTCGAACAGTTCTGCGAATGATTCAGTCATTGGTTGTCTACTCGGTTGAACACACGGACCACGCAAGTGGCCCACCTGGTTGGAAGAAATAAACCCGGAAAACCCATGTCCGGGACCTTGGCTTGCTGCGACAAAATCCGACTTTCACCCTTAACTCATCGCGTTGCGGCAACCCCGATCAGTCTGTGGAAGACGGCAACAAGTCGAGCACCTGATCCACAACCTGTTCGACGGAAACCCCGGTGGTGTCCATCACGATTGCATCAGGTGCCGGCTTGAGGGGAGCCACGGCGCGTTGGGCATCGCGCGCATCACGTGCCTGGATCTCGCGCAGCAAGTCGGACATTCTAACCTCTAGTCCTTTATCCTTCAACTGTTTATGTCGCCTGCTCGCACGCTCCTCGGCACTGGCAGTCAGGAACACTTTATGCGGGGCTTCGGGGAAGATCACCGTACCCATGTCACGGCCATCAGCCACCAGCCCTGGATGACGCAAGAATGATCGCTGCTTCTCAAACAGGGCCGCACGCACCTCGGAAATCGCCGCGATCGCTGACGCTGCAGCCCCGGCGGTTTCGGTACGCAATTCATCGGTGGCGTCGATTCCGTCCACCATCACCCGCGGTTCGCCGGCACCCTGGGTCTGGAACTCGATGGTGGTATTGAAGGCCAACCGCATCAGGGCCGCGCGATCGGACAAATCGGCATTGGCCCAACCTGCGGCCACGGCCACGGCCCGATACAGGGCGCCCGAATCCAGATAATGCCAACCCAGGCGCTGGGCTACAGCCCGACTGACCGTACCCTTGCCCGACCCGGATGGGCCATCGATGGTCAAGACCGGAACCCCGGCCTGCGCTTGATCCACCATCATGCGGCCACCTTGACGATGGCTGCGGCGACATGATCGAGGTTGCCTTCATTCAATGCCGCCACGCAAATGCGTCCGGAATCAACGGCATAAATGGAAAATTCATCGCGCAGACGAGCCACCTGCGGCACCGACAGGCCGGAATAGCTGAACATGCCGGTCTGACGGGCGACAAAATCCAGATCGGCCCGGCCCAGATCCGCCAAGCGCTGTACCAGGCCTTGGCGCATGGCCTTGATGCGCTCGCGCATGCTGCTCAATTCGGATTCCCACAGACCCCGCAATTCATCATTGCCCAGCACCCTGGCCACCAGGGCCGCGCCATGCGTGGGCGGGTTGGAATAGGTGGCGCGGATGGTCTGCTTGATCTGTGAGCGTACCCGCGCGGCTTCATCGGCATCGATACAGACCACCGACAACGCTCCGACGCGCTCGCCATACAGCGAGAAGGACTTGGAGTAGGAATTGGCAATCAAGATAGTTTCGATACCGGCTTCCAGGAGGATGCCGATGCCCTGGGCATCTTCGGCAATGCCCTGATCAAAGCCCTGATAGGCCAGATCGACGAAGGGAATCAGCTGGCGTTCGCGCAGAACCTGGGCCAGCTGCCGCCATTGGCCGGCATCCAGATCGGCTCCGGTCGGGTTGTGGCAGCAGGCATGCACGATCACCACGGTGGCCGGCTCCAAAGCCTGGATCGCCGCCAGCATGGCGGGAAAATCCACCCCGTGGGTGGCCGGGTCGTAATACGGATAGCCCTGGATGGCAAAACCCGAAGCACCAAACAGCACCTTGTGGTTGGGCCAGCTGGGCTGACTGATCGCGACCGTGGGCTTGGGCAGGACCAGACGCAGAAAATCCGCGCCAACCCGCAAGGCCCCGGTCCCGCCAAGGGTCTGGGCGGTAACCACCCGACCCGCCGCCAGCAAGGGCGAATCTGCGCCGAACAGCAATTCCTGGGTCAGGCGCGTGTAGTCGGGCAAGCCGTCGATCGGGATATAGCCCCGCGGCCGATGCTCGGCCACCAGGGCCTCTTCAGCCCGGCGCACCGCTTCTTGCAAGGTACGTCGGCCCTGTTCGTCGTAGTACACCCCGACACCGAGGTTGACCTTGGGAGAACGCGGATCGGCACGCCAGGCGTCGGTGACGCCAAGGATTGGGTCGGACGGAGCAAGCGGCAGGGAGGTAAAGATCGACACGGCGGCATCCAGAACAGGCGACAAGACCTGCTATTGGACCATCGAGCCGGCCTGCAAGGCAAAGCCCGTGATCGAATCCTCAGCTCCCGGCCTCTTGTTCAGCCCAGCGTTCGGCCAATGTTTGCAAGGCTTCGCGGTAGCGCGACTGTACCGCCGCCAGGCTGTCGATATCCAGACCCAAATCGTGGATATGACCGTCCTGCAAGCCGTAAATCCAGCCATGTACGCGCAAGGATTGTCCCCGCGCCCAGGCATCGCGCACGATATTGGTGGCGCATACATGCATGGCCTGTTCGATGACGTTGAGTTCGCACAGACGGTCATGCCGCAGCTTTTTTGGCAGGCCCTCACCCAGAACGGCGTGATGAATATCGGCGACATCGCGCACATGCCGCAGCCAGTTGTCGATCAGGCCCATGCGCTGGCCATCAAGCACGGCCCCGACCCCACCGCAGCCATAATGGCCCACCACCATGATGTGCCGCACCTTGAGCGCATCCACGGCAAACTGGATCGTGGACAGGGCATTGAAATCGGTATGCACCACGACGTTGGAGACGTTGCGATGCACGAAGATCGTGCCCGGGTCCAGGTCGACGATCTGGGTTGAAGGCACGCGCGAATCCGAGCACCCGATCCACAGATACTCCGGTGCCTGCTGCTCGGAAAGGCGTTGGAAAAAGCCCGGATCGTCACGCTCGGTGCGTTCGGCCCAGATATGGTTGCGGTGGAACAGATCGCGGATTTCGCTCATCGTTCAAGGTGTCGCTCATTGGCGTTGGAATGAGCAGTTTGACAGAAGACAGGGATGGAGCGTGAAAACCTGCCTCACCAATGTCCGATGATCTGTTGCACGCCCAGGCTGCTCACGGCCACGGCGATCCAGACGCCAAAACCGAGCAGGATCGGACGCGGACCGGTCGCCAGAATCTTGCGCAAATCAGCGCTCAGGCCAACCGCCGTCAAGGCAAACACGATCAGGGCCACAGCCAAATCGTGCAGCCACGGCAAGGCCCCGGTCGGGATCAGGCCAGAGCTACGCACCAGGGAGGCGGCGAGAAAACCCAGGATGAACCAGGGAATGATGTGGCGCAGGCCCGCTTTGCCCATCGCGGTGCCCTGATTGGCATTGCGATCACGTCGAGCCATCAGGATCGCCAGTATCAAACTTACGGGAATGATCA
This sequence comes from uncultured Aquimonas sp., assembly GCA_964424535.1. GTDB lineage: Bacteria > Pseudomonadota > Gammaproteobacteria > Xanthomonadales > Xanthomonadaceae > Denitratimonas. The sequence continues at coordinate 3,356 of CAYRJS010000125.1, read as the reverse complement.
TGGTTGCCCGCACCAGTTTCACCACGGTGGCGTAATCGCCCGCTTCGCGACTGTAGATGTAACCGGCGGCCACGACCGAGGAGGTGTCGTTGATGGCGGTTCCGGCCCACAGCCCGAAGCCATGATCGGATAGCTGCAGCCAATGGCCCAGGGCGGGAAAAATCAGCACGGCGATCACGTTGAACAAGAAAATGGTCGAAATCGAGAACGCGGTTTCATGCTCGCTGGCGCGCACGATCGGAGTCGCTGCGGCAATCGCCGAACCACCGCAAATTGCCGTGCCCACGCCGATCAACAAGGTCAAACGCCCCTCCACGCGCAGCAAACGGCCCAGCAACCAGGCAGAAACGAAAGCCACCAGCAAGGTGACCAGGGTGACGGCAAAGGATTCCGAACCCACCCGAAGCACCTCGCCCAGGCTCAAGCCAAAGCCCAGGACGATGACCGACCACTTCAGCACCTGTTTGCTGCCAAAGACGATACCCGGCGCAAAGCGCACACCCGGCATCAGCAGCTGACGTACCAGCAAACCCAACACGATGCCGAACACCGGGCCACCCACCAGCGGATACTCGCGCCCAAGCAACCACGCCGGCACGGCAATGGTCAGCGTCAGGGCCAGACCGGGCAGTCGTTGTCGCAGCAGGGTGTCAGACATGGACAGGGGCACGATTCGAGCAGATTGAGCATCGGCGCACTCTGGACACCCGCTCTTGCCCTGTCAATGGATCGTGTTCCATTGCGCGAACGCGGTCCACTTCCAGTTTCGATCCTGGGAAAACAGCTTCTCAGGAGCGTTTGGCCTTTTTCTGCGCGGCCGCGTCGCGTTGTGCCTGGATTTCTTCCGCCGTCAGCTTGCGCAGGGTACGCACCCGGCAACTGTCCGGGCCCATCGGGGCCAGGCGGTCGAGTACCACGATTTCCACGCCCATGGCATCGTTGCTGCAAATCCACGACGAGCCACTGCGGTTACGCAAGGCAATACGACGGCTCCAATCAACGTCCGGGCAATAACCCATCAGCTTCAGCTCGAAGACCTCGTTGCGCGCCACCTGCAATTGCACCGTGGTGTCATCCACCGGGGTGAAACCGCGGACCGTGGAGGCACTGAAACATTCGCGAGCTGCCATGTCGGCCTTGACGCTCTCACCCTGACCCGCGCATCCTCCCAGCAGCAGCATCAGCAGCAATGGCAGCGCCCAATTCTGCATGTGTCTGGACATCCGTGTACTCCTTGAACTGGCCATGGCGTACACGGTATGGCCTGGATTCGAGCACGCCAATAGCCATCGCGCCCGCATTCATCTGCCAGTTCAACTGGGCCGCAAATTGCCATGAATCCAATCCCGCTTCATGGCAGGCTGCCGACATGAAACAACGCTGGCTCCTGCTGGGCATCCTGTCCTTGCCATTTCTCCTGGCCTGGGGACTGGATCGTCTGTACCCGCTGCCTTTGCCCGACAGCCAACTGGATGCCGCAAGCGTGGTGCTGGCGCGCGATGGCACACCCTTGCGGGCGTTTGCCGATGCGGATGGCGTCTGGCGTTATCCGGTCGAACCCGAAGACGTTTCGCCGCTGTATCTGGAAGCCCTGCTCGGCTACGAGGATCGCAACTTCTACCGCCACCGTGGCATCAATCCCCTGGCCATGACCCGTGCCGTGGCTCAGGCGCTATGGCATCGACGCATCGTTTCCGGTGGATCGACCCTGAGCATGCAGGTGGCCCGCCTGATCGAGCCCATTCCGCATACCGGCCCGGGCAAGGTCCACCAGATGGCTCGCGCCCTGCAACTGGAATGGCATCTGTCCAAACGTGAAATCCTCACCCTGTACCTCAACTACGCTCCTTTTGGCGGCACCCTGGAGGGAGTCCAGGCAGCCAGCTTTGGCTATCTGGGCAAGCCGGCGCAATCGTTGTCCCACGCCGAGGCCGCCTTGCTGGCGGTGCTGCCGCAAGCGCCCAGTCGTCTGCGTCCAGATCGCTGGCCGGAACGCGCGCGTCTGGCCCGCAACAAGGTCCTCGAACGCATGACGGACCTGGAAATCTGGTCGCCCCAGATCAGCGCGGATGCCCAACGCGAGACCGTGGTCGCCCGCCAGTTGCAAGCGCCGATGCACGCGGCCCTGGCGGCCCAGCGTCTGCGCCGCCAGGATCCGTTGGCCCGCCAGATTCGCACCACCCTGGATGCCGACCTGCAAATCCAGGTTGAAACCCGCGTCGCTGACTGGGTCGAACGCTTGCCGCCACGCACTTCGGCCGCCGTCATCATCGTCGACACCAACAGCATGGAGGTGCGCGCTTATGTCGGCGCTGCCCATTTTGGTGACGAGGCCAGCTTCGGCCATGTCGACATGGCCCGGGCCTGGCGTTCGCCCGGCTCCACCCTCAAGCCCTTTCTGTACGGCATGGCCCTGGATGCCGGTTTGATTCATTCTGAAAGCCTGCTGGTGGATGCCCCCCAGACCTTCGGCAATTACCGGCCTGGCAACTTTGATCAACGCTTTCGCGGCCCGGTCACGGCTCGCGACGCCTTGCAGCAGTCTCTCAACGTTCCTGCCGTCGCCCTGATGGATGTCCTGGGCGCCAGCGCCTTTGCCGCACGCATGCAGCACGCCGGGGTTCCCCTGCGCCTGCCGCATGGAGCCGAGCCAAATTTGTCGATGATCCTGGGCGGCACCGAGGCTCGTCTGGAAGACCTGATCGGGGCTTATGCTGCATTGCAACGCGACGGTTTGGCGGCAGCGCCACGTTTGCGGGCCGACACGCCTTTGCAGGAACGGCGACTCCTGTCGCCCGGCGCGGCCTGGATCGTGCGCCAGATACTGGCCGACAGCGCCCGTCCCGGCACCCTTGATGCCCGCATCGACAGCTCACGTCGTATCGGTCTGGCCTGGAAAACCGGCACCAGTTACGGCTTTCGTGACGCCTGGGCCGTGGGTGCCGCGCCAGGAGCCATCATTGGCGTCTGGATCGGCCGCCCCGATGGCACGCCATTGCCCGGCCAATACGGCGCCATCACCGCCCTGCCCTTGCTGTTCGCCCTGCACGACATGCTCCCGCGCACCTTGCGGACCACGGCCCGAGCCATGCCTGACAGCGTCGACCAAGACATCATCTGCTGGCCCCTGGGCAAACGCGAGCGCGATACCGAACCCGGGCATTGTCTGCGTCGGTATGAAGCCTGGATTCTCGACGCCACCGTACCCGGCACTCTGGGTTCAGGCGGTCAACCAGCACCCGCGTCACTGGTCTATCGCCGCGACCACAATTCGGGTTTGCGTCTGGCCGGACATTGCCGTCGCGAGCATGTTGAAGAACTGGCCAACCTGGCCACCTGGCCAGCCCTGGCCCGGC
>CAYRJS010000124.1:0-7346 GCA_964424535.1 uncultured Aquimonas sp. | reverse complement strand
GGCCGTGCCCAATCCCAAGTTGCCCGGCACCATCCATACCGCCGCCGCAAATATAAAAGCTGCTGGTGGCCAGGCTCTGGCGATCCAGTGCGACATCCGCGACGAAGAGCAGGTCGAAGCCGCGATGGCAGCCACGGCGGAGCGCTTCGGCGGTATCGATATTCTGGTCAACAACGCCAGCGCGATCTGGTTGCAGGGCGTTGCCAACACCCCGATGAAGCGTTTTGACTTGATGCAGCAGGTCAACGCCCGTGGCAGTTATCTGTGCGCGCAAAAGTGCCTGCCGTATCTCGCCAAGGCGGCCAACCCGCATATCCTGACTCTGGCCCCGCCGCCCTCGCTCGATCCCAAATGGTGGGGTCCGCACACGGCCTATACCCTGGCCAAGATGGGCATGAGCTTTGTGACCCTGGGCCTGGCCGCGGAATTGGGCGGTCGCGGTATCGCCATCAATGCCTTGTGGCCGCGCACCATCATTGCCACCGATGCCCTGAACATGATCCCCGGCGTGCCGATCCCGCGCTGTCGCAAGCCCGAAATCGTGGCCGATGCTGCCCACGCCATCCTGGTACGCAAGGCAGCGGGTTTTACCGGACAATTCCTGCTCGACGAGGACGTGTTGACGCAGGCGGGCGTTACCGATTTTGCCCAGTACGCGGTCGATCCCACGCAAAAGCTGTTGCCGGATCTGTATCTGGATTGACGCGCCGCCCCCTGAAGCGCAGCAAGCTGCGCTTCAGGGGTTGAGGTTTGCCGCGAGGCTCAAATCGCCTTGGAAAAACGCGCCGGCTGCATGCTGGCCGCGCGTTCGTTGAGATAGGCGTCAAAACACATGGCCAGATGCCGTAGCAGCAACTGGCCCCGGTCCGTGGCCCGGATGTGGGTGGATGACAACTCCACCAGGCCGTCATTGCGCAGTGGTTCCAACCGGGCCAGCGAAGTCTTGAAATAGCGCGCGAACACGATGTCGTGGTCGCGCTCGATCTCGGCGATATCGACTTCGCCCACACACATGATGCGACCGATCACGTCAGCCCGCACCAGGTCGTCGGTATCCAGTTCCAGCCCGCGCCAGGCCGGCAAGGTACTGGGGCCGTATTTGAGACGGGCTTCCCAGGTGGCCAGGTCGCGCGGGTTCTGGCTGAAGCTGGCGCCGATATGGCTGATGGCACTGACCCCCAGGCCGACCAGATCGGTATCGGCATGAGTGGTGTAGCCCATGAAATTGCGGTGCAGGCCGCCGTTGCGCCGGGCCCGGGCCAGTTCGTCCTCGGGCAGGGCAAAATGGTCCATGCCGATGTGTTCGTAACCGGCGGCGGTGAGTTTTTCGATGGCCAGACGCAGCAGGGCCAGGCGCGTTCCGGCCGAGGGCAGGTCTTCGGCTTTGAGCTGTTTCTGGGCCTTGAACAGTTCCGGCAGATGGGCATAACCGTAGATCGCCAGCCGGTCCGGACGCACAGCCAGCACGGTATCCAGAGTGCGGCCAAAGCCTTCTTCGGTCTGCTTGGGCAGGCCATAGATCAGATCGACGTTGACCGAGCGCAGGCCGTGCTCGCGACAGGCGCGGATCAGATCGAGAGTCATCTCCACACCCTGGATGCGGTTGACCGCCTTTTGCACCTCCGGGTCGAAGTCCTGCACCCCGAGGCTGGCGCGGTTGAAGCCCAATTGCCCGAGCGCACCGATTTCGTCGGGGGTGACGTGGCGCGGATCCAGCTCGATGGAAAAATCCCGATTGGCTTTCTCGCTGAAACGGAAATGCCGGTGCAATGAATCCAGCAGACCGCCCAGTTGCTCGGGCGTCATGAAATTCGGCGTGCCCCCGCCCAGGTGCAACTGGATCGCTTCGCGGTCATCGTCGAACAAGGGGCCGATGCGGTCGATTTCCTGATCCAGCGCTTCCAGATAACTGGCTCCACGGCGATGGTCGCGGGTGATGATGCGATTGCAGCCGCAGTAAAAACACGGGCTTTCGCAAAACGGGATATGCACGTAGAGCGACAGCTTGCGCGGCACCGGATCCTCGTTGCTGCGGGCGATATGCGTACGCAGGGCATGCTGGTCGAAACCCTCGTGGAAACGGGGCGCAGCCGGGTATGAGGTGTAGCGCGGACCGGGCCGGTCGTAGCGCGCCAACAACGCATCATCGAGAACAGGGGGCAGATTCATCGTCGCAGTGTGCCAGCCGGGCCCGCGGGCAACCTTGATCCGGATCAAGCCGCGCTGTTGATCGAACGGCGCTCGTGACGCCGTCCCCGGCATCGGCGACAATCTCCGTTTTCAATTCGACGGAGCCGGGCCCATGGCCATCTTGCGCATGCGTGACCTCGATCTTTCCGGCCAGCGGGTGCTGATCCGGGAAGACCTGAACGTGCCGATTGCAGACGGCCGCATCACCTCGGAACAACGCATCCTGGCAGCCCTGCCCACCTTGCGCGAGGCTCTGGCCCAGGGTGCTGGCGTACTGGTGATGTCGCATCGGGGGCGTCCGCAGGAAGGTCATTACAGCGAGGCTGATTCCCTGGCCCCGGTGGCTGCATGTCTGGCTGGGCATCTGGGGCGACCGGTGCCGCTGGTGCGCGACTGGGTCGATGGCGTGAGCGTGGCCCCGGGCGAGCTGGTGCTGCTGGAAAATTGCCGCATGAACGTGGGCGAAGCCGCCGATGATCCGGTGCTGGCACAAAAATATGCCGACCTGTGCGATGTCTTCGTGATGGATGCTTTTGGTACCGCCCATCGCGCCCAGGCTTCCACCCACGGCGTGATCCGGGCCGCCAAGCGCGCTTGTGGCGGACCCTTGCTGATGGCCGAACTCGATGCCCTGGCCCGGGCTCTGCACGCCCCGGCGCGACCCTTGCTGGCGATCGTGGCCGGATCCAAGGTCTCGACCAAGTTGACCCTGCTGGGCAGTCTGTTGGAAAAGGTTGACCAGTTGATCGTGGGTGGCGGTATCGCCAATACCTTCCTGGCTGCGCAGGGCTTTCCGGTGGGCAAATCCCTGCATGAGGCCGATCTGCTCGAAACCGCGCGCGACATCATGGCCAAGGCCAAGGCTCGCGGCACCGATATTCCCTTGCCCAGCGATGTGGTCGTAGCCCCGGCCTTTGCCGCCGATGCGCCGGCCACGATCAAGCCGGTGGCCGAGGTGACGGAGCAGGACATGATCCTTGATATTGGCCCGGCCACGGCCCGGCAGTATGCCGAACGCATCGGCGCCGCTGGCACGGTGTTGTGGAATGGCCCGGTCGGGGTGTTCGAATTTGATGCCTTTGGCGCCGGCACCCGCGCCGTGGCCGAGGCCATTGCCGCTGCACCCGCCTTTTCCATCGCCGGCGGTGGCGACACCCTGGCCGCCATCGACAAATACGCGGTAGCCAACGGGGTGTCCTATATCTCCACCGGTGGCGGTGCCTTCCTGGAGTTTTGTGAAGGCAAGACCTTGCCGGCGGTTGCGGCCCTGGAAGCGCGCGGACGCTGACCACCCCGGCAAAGCGCAGCATGGCCGTACAATGGTGCCATGACAAAGTTAGTCCTGATCGACGGTTCGTCCTACCTCTACCGCGCCTTCCATGCGCTGCCGCCTTTGACCGGCCCCGATGGATCGCCGACCGGGGCGCTGTTTGGCGTGGTCAACATGTTGCGTGCGACCTTGAAGGACAAACCCGACCGGGTTGCCTTCGTACTGGATGCCCCCGGGCCAACCTTTCGCGACGAGCTGTTTGCCGACTACAAGGCCAACCGTCCGCCCATGCCCGACGATCTGCGGGCCCAGATCGAACCGATGCTGGCGATCGTGAAAGCATTGGGGATACCGATCCTGCGTGAGGCCGGGGTCGAGGCCGACGATGTCATCGGTACCCTCGCCGTGGCCGCACGACAGGCCGGCATGGAGGTGGAGATTTCCACCAGTGACAAGGATTTTGCCCAACTGGTCCAGCCCGGCATCACCCTGGTCAATACCATGAGCAATCACCGCACCGGCTCGGATGCCGATGTGGTGGAGAAGTTCGGCGTGCCAGCAGCCCAGATCGTGGATTATCTGGCCTTGACCGGCGACAAGGTCGACAACGTGCCCGGCGTGGACAAATGCGGGCCCAAGACCGCCGCCAAATGGCTGGCGCAATACGGTTCGCTGGATGCGATCATGGCCCATGCCGACGAGATCGGCGGCAAGATCGGGGAAAACCTGCGTACCGCCCTGGCCTGGCTGCCGCTGAGCCGGGACCTGGTGACGATCCGTACCGATTGCCAACTGCCTTTGGGCGTGGACGAACTGGGCTTGCGTGACCGCGATGTCTCGGCTCTGCGGAACCTGTACCAACGCTATGGTTTCAAGCGTGACCTGCAAGAACTGGAAGGTGTCGGCGATACGCTCGGATCAGTGCAAGAAGCAGAACCGGGCAAGGTCCGCAGCAGTGGTCACGCCCTGGCTACGGAAGCCTCGGAAAACCCGCCGGATGCCGCCCTGGCCGCCGCCGGCGACTATGAAACCATAGTCTCGCAGGCACTGTTGGATACCTGGATCGAACGCCTGCACGCGGCTTCCTTGATTGCTTTTGATACCGAAACCAACAGCCTGGATCCGCTGCAGGCCGATCTCATCGGCCTGAGCTTTGCCGTCGAAGCCGGCAAGGCCGCCTATGTGCCGTTGGGCCATGCCTACCCCGGCATGCCGCAGCAATTGCCACAGGCCACCGTGCTGGACGCCCTGCGCCCGATCCTGGAAGACCCGGCGAAAACCAAGGTGGGCCAGAACGGCAAGTACGACCAGCATGTGATGCGCCGTCATGGCGTGACGATCCAGGGTCAGAATCAGGACACCCTGCTGGAAAGCTTCGTGCTCAATTCCACCGCCACCCGCCACGACCTGGATTCATTGGCACGGCACTACCTGGGCTACACCACGCTGCGCTATGACGAAGTCGCCGGCAAGGGCGCGCGCCAGATTCCCTTTGCCCAGGTCGATGTGGAAACGGCGACCCGCTATGCCGCCGAAGATGCCGATATCTGCCTGCGCCTGCACCAGGTCCTGCACCCGCGCCTGGAGGCCGAAACCGATCTGCTGGCCGTCTACGACGATATCGAGGTGCCCCTGATCGAAGTGCTGACCCGGATGGAAGCCAATGGCGTACTTCTGGACGTGCCGGAATTGCGTCGCCAGAGTCATGACCTGGTTACCCGCATGGGGACCTTGGAAACCCGCGTTTTCGAATTGGCCGGGTATCGCTTCAACCTCGATTCGCCCAAGCAACTACAGGCCCTGTTGTTCGACGAGCTGGGCTTGCCGGTATTGGTCAAGACGCCGACTGGACAGCCGTCCACCAATGAAGCCGCGCTGGAAGCGATCGCAGACCAGCACGAACTGCCGGCATTGATCCTGGAATACCGGGGCCTGGCCAAGCTGCGCAGCACCTACACCGACAAGTTGCCGGAAATGGTCAATCCGGAAACCGGACGGGTGCATACCAGTTACCACCAGGGCGGCGCGGCCACGGGGCGACTGTCTTCATCCGATCCCAACCTGCAGAACATCCCGGTGCGCAGCGAGGATGGCCGCCGCATCCGTCGCGCCTTTATTGCCCCCGAAGGCCGGTGCGTGGTGGCTTTCGACTATTCCCAGATCGAACTGCGCATCATGGCGCACCTGTCCGGTGATGCCGGTCTGGTTGCCGCCTTCGAGCAGGGCCTGGACATCCATCGCGCCACCGCCGCCGAGGTGTTCGGGGTGCCGCTGGATCAGGTCGAACCCAATCAGCGCCGGGCTGCCAAGGCCATCAATTTCGGTCTGATCTACGGCATGGGAGCCTTTGGCCTGGCCCGTCAGATCGGTGTCAGTCGGGCTGAAGCCCAGGATTACATCGCCTTGTACTTCAGTCGCTATCCGGGCGTGCACGAGTACATGGAGCGCACCCGGGAAGTCGCCCGCAGCCAGGGTTATGTGGAAACCGTGTTTGGCCGGCGCCTGTATCTGACCGAGATCCGTTCACGCCACGCCGGGCGTCGGGCCGGGGCCGAACGGGCCGCCATCAATGCACCCATGCAGGGCACAGCCGCCGATGTCATCAAACGCGCCATGCGCCAGGTGCATGACTGGCTGGTGCCGCACCGTGATCATGCCCTCATGCTGATGCAGGTGCACGACGAACTGGTGTTCGAAGCCGATGCGGACTTTGTCGAGACTCTGATTCCGGCTGTGCGCGAACGCATGCAGGCAGCTGTCCAATTGCGCGTTCCCCTGCTCGTGGACGTGGGTTCAGGGCGCAATTGGGACGAGGCGCATTGATGGTTTTTTGGGCCTTGTTCAACTGCCGCTCATATTCGCGGGCTTATTCAAAACCGGTGTTTTTGCAATGTTTTGCAATAATCCGGAAAACTCACCTTGATATTGCCAAGTGATTATCAAAAACGCCTGTAAAACCATGACTTTTGGCATGGTGACAAGGCCGTTTTTAATGCAATGAATGCGTCCTGAATTCAAAAGTCATATGCGAACGAACTCAGGGAACCTTCAGCGTGTTTTGTTACTCTATGTACACGGTGGACGCAACGCCACCCGTGGTTCACCTGCCCCCCTCGGGTGAACCCGCTGGAATCCAACGGCTATCCCCTGGCCTGGTTCCAGCCACAGCCCCGCAAGTCCCTCCCCTGGCTTGCGGGGCTTTTTCTTTGTGCCGCATTACACTGGTGATCCCTGTCTTGTGGAGTCACCGCGATGCCGAGCTTTCACCCACCTCGCCGCCTGTTGCTGGGACCGGGTCCTTCCGACGTGCCCCAGCGCATCCTCGACGCCCTGGCCCGGCCCACCATCGGGCACCTGGATCCCGCCTTCGTGGGCATGATGGAGGAGCTCAAGGATCTGCTGCGTTACGCTTTCCAGACCCGCAATGCCCTGACCATTCCGATTTCCGGGCCGGGTTCGGCCGGCATGGAAGCCTGCTTCGACAACCTGGTGGAACCGGGCGATACCGTGATCGTGTGCCGCAATGGCGTGTTTGGCGGACGCATGCGCGAAAACGTGATCCGGGCCGGGGGCACGGCGGTGATGGTTGAAGACGAATTCAGCCAGCCGGTTGATCCGGAAAAACTCGAAGCTGCCCTGCGTGCCCATCCCGGGGCCAAGGCCGTGGCTTTCGTGCATGCGGAAACCTCGACCGGTGCGCGTTCTGATGCAGCGACCTTGTGCCGCCTGGCACGTGAACATGGCGCCATGTCGATCGTCGATACCGTGACCAGCCTGGGCGGCTGCGAAGTCGATATCGATGGCTGGGGTGCCGACGCGGTGTATTCAGGCTCGCAAAAATGCCTGTCGGCACCGCCGGGATTGTCGCCTTTGACCTTCAGCCAGC
>CAYRJS010000123.1:0-7526 GCA_964424535.1 uncultured Aquimonas sp. | reverse complement strand
CCGATCGGCATTTTCTGTTTGTAACCAAGGGCTGAACAGAGCTATAGTCCGGAAGCACGCATCCATGTTGCGTTCGACGGGGTGTGCGAACCATGCAGCAGCAGATGACTGTCGATCGGCGGTCGCCGCATGCTGGCCATCGGGCGTCTTGCACGGCTGGCAATCCAGATCGACATGACCAGGATTTGATCGGTATATCCATGAGGGGTTATACGCAATGAGAAGACTAGTAACCGCGATTTTCGCATTCATCGCTGCGGTAGGCGTTGCCTACGCCGGCAGTTCCAAGGATGAAATCATCCGCAAGGATCAGGCACAGGCAGCCGCTTTGGCCGCCAGCTCGACAGCCAACTTGCAACAGATCATGGATGGCCAGCTACGACCTGCGGCAGTGCTCGCGCCGGCAGGCGTATGCGATACCGGCACTCCAGATCTCATCGTTCATGACGACGGTGTGCTTGAAAACGGCTACGGCTACAACGCTCTTGCCTCTGAAGGTTACATCGTCGATCGCTTCACTCCAAGCTCATATCCGGCAACCGTCACGACGGTATGCACGGCATTCATTACCAACACAGGGGTAACCAATGTGAACGGCTGGATCGAAGTCTACGCAGACGACGGTCCAAGCAATACACCTGGCACCTTGCTGGGCAGCAAGGCGGTAAGTTTCCCGGCCACAGCAGTAAGCTTGGGTGATCCGGCAACCTTTGCCGACTTCGATTTGTCCGACCTGAATCTCGAGATCACTTCCGGCTCGGCATACATTGGTGTACGCGTCCCTGGTACGGACGGCTTGTTCTTGGCCAGTGATCAGTCCACTTCAACCCCGCTGGGAGATGGACAGACACACGCCAACACTGACCCTTGGGGATCGATTTCCACTACTTGGCCTGACTACCGCTCGATGATGATCCGTGCCGCCATGCCTGCATCCGGCCCCGGCGCGCCTTCCGTGCAGAAAGCCTTTGCGCCGACCCAGATCCTGGCCGGTGAAACCAGCACCCTTACGATCACCCTGAAAAACAACAGTCAACCGACGGCCGCGGTGCTCGACGCCGACCTCGAAGACGTTCTTCCGGCCGGCCTTGAAATCGCCAGCCCGGCGAATGCCTCCACCACCTGCTCGGGCACGCTGATCGCCAACGATGGTGAAGACACCATCACCCTGGAATCCGGTGCTGAAATCCCGGCCAGCGACAGTTGCACAATCACGGTGGACATTACCGCGGCAGCGGATGGTACTTACGTCAACACCATTCCTGTCGGCGCCCTTTCCACCCAGCATGGCAGCAGCGCCGGTGAGGCCAATGCCAGCCTGACGGTCGGCTTCACCTTCCCGGAACCGTACCTGCCGGTGACCTTCCCTTCGGGCATTGAACCCATCACCAATGTCAATTTTGCCGGTATCAATAACACCACACCGGCAAGCAGTACGGTTGCGCTGGAAGACTTCACTGCCATCAGCGGCAACGTCGTGCCGAACGGCACCTTCCACATTTCCGTCCAGGGCTACACCGGTGGCAACTTCACCACCAAGGTCAACGCCTTCATCGACTGGAACCAGAACGGTGTTTTTGATGCGGGTGAGGAATACCAGCTCGGCGACCTCGTGAACTCCACTGGCATCGACGGCAAGAAGGTCGAAATGGATATCACGGTGCCGACATCGGCCGTTCCCGGCCCGACCCGCATGCGCGTGATGAAAAAGTTCAACGCCTATGCGCTGCCGAACAACAGCACCGGTTTCGGTCAGGCCGAGGACTACACGATCAACGTGATCGCTTCGTCCGAACCGATGGTGTCCAAGGCCTTTGCCCCGACCCAGGTCCTGGCAGGCGTTCCCAGCACCCTCACCATCACCCTGATGAACACCGAGAATGCCAGTGACGCAACGCTCTCGGCAGATTTCACCGACACCTTCCCGGCCAACCTGGTCGTGGCTTCGACGCCAAACGCCTCCAGCGATTGCGACAGCGCCACGGTCACGGCCAATGCCGGTGATGGCTTTGTCACCCTGGCCAGCGGCGCCTCGATTCCGGGCAGTGATAGCTGCACCATCTCGGTCGATGTCGAATCCGCGGTTGACGGGCTTTACGACAACATCATCGCGGCCGGTGCGCTGGAAACCACCATGGGCGACAACCTGTTTGCCGCCAACGCAACTCTCAAGGTGGGTTACACCTTCCCCGAACCCTACTGCCCGATCAACTTCAGCACCCTGGAGCCGATCTCGCACGTGAGCTTCGATGGCATCGACAATGCCAGCAATCCGAACGCCACCTCGCCTGCGCTGGAAGACTTCACGGCCATCGTCGGCAACGTGATGGCAGGTTCCACGGTGCATATGGAAGTCCAGGGCAACACCTCGGGCAACTACACCACCGTGATCACGGCCTATATCGACTGGAACGGCGACGGAGACTTTGACGATCCGGGTGAAGCGATCGTCGTCGGCAACATCGTCAACTCCACCGGTGCGGACGGCAAGAAGGCCGAAGCCGACATCACCATCCCACTGGACGCAACGGTCGGTTCGACCCGGATGCGCATCACCAAGAACTTCAACTCCGGCACCTCTTCAGCCTGCGGCAATTTCAGCTTTGGCCAGGCCGAGGACTACACGCTGATGATCGCACCACCCTTGCCCTCGGTGAGCAAGGCGTTCAGCCCTGACACGGTGGACGAGAACGAGGACAGCACCCTGACAATCACCGTCAGCAACCCGACCTCGGCTGATGCCACCCTGACTGCACCTTTGGTCGACACGTTGCCGGCTGGCATGACCGTGAGCGCCGTCAGCACCAGCTGTGGCCTGATTTTCGGACGTGACTCGGATACCGGCATCCTGGCTGGTTCCATCACCCTGCCCGCCGGCATCGTGCTTCCGGCCAACAGCAGTTGTGAGGTCATTGCCACGGTACAGGCCGCTCTGGGAGGCACCTATGTCAACACCATCCCGGCCGGTGCTCTGCAGACCGATCAGGGCGACAGCGTGTTCGACGCGGTTGCCACCTTGACCGTGATCAGCCCACCCCCGGTCATCGATGTGGATCCGGCAAGCATCAGCTCCAGCCAGGATGCCGACCAGACAACCACGCATACCCTGACCATCAACAACCTGGGTGGCAGTGACCTGACCTGGTCGATCGATGAGACCCCGGCATTCAACCAGGATCCGCCAAGCTTCCGCAACATCAACCCGATCAGCGCCGGTTCGGTCACCCTGACCTCCGATGCAGCCTCGGGTGGAGCGGCACGTGGCGCATTCATGCCTCTGGCGCCTACCGACATCTCGCAGATGGCGGACAACAGCCCGGGTGATGCTGGCCTGGCTTGCAATGCCCAAGACGGCAGCTACATCAGTGACAATAGCTGGTGGCGACGCTTCTACTTCGACGAGCATCCGCAAGTCGGAGCCACTGCCAACATCACGACCGTGACGATCTCCACTGGCAGCATCGACTTCCCGGGTGGCGTGCCTTCGACGATCAACCTGTACACGATTCCCCACTCGGCACCAGTCAATACCATTCCACTTGGTAGCCTGACTCTCATCGGTACAGCGAATTTCGTCGCCACCGGCTCGTTGCAATCGATCAGTGTCCCGGTTACTGGCCTGGTCGATGACACTGCAGGCAAGGATCTGGTAGTCGAATGGCATACCGATGGTGCTACGGGCGATGTCTTCTACCCGGGTGCCAATGAAACGCCGGAAACCCACCCGACCTTCATCTCATCCACTGGATGCGGCATTGCTGCTCCGCAGACTGCCGCCAGCATCGGCTACCCTGAATTCCATCTGACCATGATCGTCACCGTGGATAACAGTGGTGCGAGCGCCAGTTGCAGCAACCCGAGCGACGTGCCCTGGTTGAGTGTGGATACGACCACCGGCACTACCCCGCGCAGCGCCAGTGACTCGGTCACTGTCAGCCTCGACTCCACCGGCATGAATGCCGGTACCTACGAGGCCAACCTGTGCGTGGCCAGCAACGACCCAGACACACCGATGGTTGAAGTTCCGGTCTCGCTGGAAGTGAACACCAGCACGGCCCTTCCGGTGATCGAGGTAGCTCCGGCTGACCTGAGTGCCACCTTGTTCGAGGATGAAACCAGCACTGACACGCTGACCATTGCCAACATTGGCGGCAGCGACCTGAACTGGTCGATCGCCGACTCGTCTGCCGGCTCTACCTGTGCCGACCTGAGCGCCCTTGGCTGGCTGGCTGCTGATCAGGCTGCGGGAACCACTGCAACGGGTGACAGCGACACGGTTACGCTGACCTTCGATGCCACTGGTGCGACTCCCGGTACGTATCAGGCCGACCTGTGCATCAGCAGCAATGATCCGGTCAATGACTTGATCGTGATACCGGTTTCGCTGACTGTTGAAGCCATCCCCGGTCCGTCCATCGAAGTGGATCCAGGCAGCCTGTCCTCCACGCAACCGGCCGGCGTGCTGACCCTGCACGACCTGACCATCGCCAACACTGGCGGCCAGGACCTGATCTGGACCATCACCGAGGAACCGGCGCGTCCCCAGCCTGCGGCTCCGGGTGACACCCTTGCACGCGGCAACAACGGCGAGACCGGTCCGGCCCCGCAATCGAACCCGGCTCCGCAAGGCTTTGCCGTTGATGAAGGCTTCGACGATATCACCGCGTTGAGTGGCTGGCTGATGGGCAACCACAGCAGCCCGCTGGGCTCCACCGATTGGTTCCAGGGTAATACTGATGTATTCCCGTCCTACGACGGCAGCCCGACTGCCTACATCGGCGCCAACTTCAACAACGCTGGTGCTGGTGGCAACATCGACAACTGGTTGGTCACTCCGTTGATCAACTTCAATGCGGGTGACATGTTGAGCTTCTACACCCGTACGGCGGATGGTTCGATCTGGGCTGATCGTCTGGAAGTGCGTCTGTGCACGGGTGGTGGTTGCACCGACTTTGGCAGCAGCTACGGCCAGACGGGTGATTTCACCGCGGTGTTGTTGACCGTGAATGAATCCCTGGATGGTTCGGGTTATCCGCAGTCCTGGACCGAGTTCACTGCGGCCCTGCCCGCCAGCGGTCAAGGCCGTATCGCTTTCCGCTATCACGTGCCTGACAATGACAACAACTCGAACTTCATCGGCATCGACCGGGTACGGATCGGCAGCGAAGGTCCGGCAGCCTGCAGCAATCCGGATACAGTGGATTGGGTAGCAGCCGTGGCTCCGGCCAATGGCACTACGGGCCCGGGGCTGAGCGACACGATCAGCGTGGGCCTGGATTCCACCGGCATGACCCCGGGCACCTACTCGGCCAACCTGTGCATCGACAGCAACGACGCGGACAACCCGTTGGTCGTGGTGCCGGTGACCATGGACGTGATCCAGTTGCCCGACGACATCTTCCAGGATGACTTCGAGGGTGACCCTGCATTCTTCAGCGAGAACTTCGACAGCTATGGTGCCGGCACCCAGATGCACGGGACCAATGGCTGGAAGGGCTGGGAGCAGGATTCCTTGGCTGGCGCTCTGGTCACCAACCTGCAGTCACACAGCCCGGACAATTCCCTGGCTGTCGAGGGCTTCACGGATCTGGTGCATGAGTTCAACCTGACCAGCGGCCAGTGGACCATCTCGGCCTGGCAGTACATCCCGACCGGATTCAGCGGCGAAAGCTACTTCATCGCTCTGAATACCTACGATGAAAGTGTCGGCGCATACAACTGGTCGCTGCAGATCAAGTTTGACAGCGCTACCGGCACCGTCACCAACGATGGTGGCTTCAACGGTGGCACTGCGGCGCTGGTGACCGGGCAATGGGTTGAGTTGCGTCTGGAGCTTGATCTGGATGCGGATACCGGGGCGTTCTTCTACAACGGTACCCAGCTGTATTCAGGTATCTGGTCCGAGCAACTGGAAGACAGCGATAATCCGACTCCGCCTCAAGCCGCTTTCGGAGCCCTGGACCTGTTCGCCAACGAGGCTTCCGAGATCTACTACGACGACATCAAGATCGTGAAGGTTTCTCCATAACCAGGCGAATCCGGTTCGGCAACGGATCGGAACCGCATGATCACTTTGAACGGCACCTTCGGGTGCCGTTCTTTTTTGGAGAATCCACCCTGCGAAGTGACTTGCCAGATTCCTGCAGACCGACTCCAGGCTGCCGGCAATCAATCTCGACCTTGTTCCAGAGCGATCAGGCCTGTGCAAGGCCGCCAGGTTCGGTATGCTTGTCTTGATTCACTTGGAGCTGCCGCCATTTTCGCCTCACGCTTTCTTGTTTTCTGGATCTGTGTCCTGATCACTCTGGGCTCGGCCTGGCTGTGGTGGCACGGCAGCCCGCACTGGCTCTGGTTGCTGGTACCCAGTGCCGCCTTGACGGGATCGGGCTTGATCGATCTGATTCAGACCCGCAGTTCCCTGCGGCGCAATTACCCGATCTCCTCGTATGTGCGCTTTCTGGTCGAAAGCTTCCGACCCGAAATCCGCCAGTACTTGATCGAAGGCGACAAGGACAAGGTGCCGTTTTCGCGCGAACAGCGGGCCATCGTCTACCAACGTTCCAAGAAGGCACTGGAAACCCGACCTTTCGGTACCCAGTTGGGGCTGTACCAAGCCGGCTACGAGTGGATCAACCATTCACTGGCCCCGGTCGACCTCAACTCACACGACTTTCGTATCTCCATTGGCGGAGCCCAGTGCCTGCAGCCTTACTCGGCCAGCGTCTTCAACATCTCGGCCATGAGTTTTGGTGCCCTGTCGGCCCACGCTGTTCTGGCCTTGAATGAAGGTGCCCGCCGCGGCGGCTTCTATCACGACACCGGCGAAGGCTCGATTTCGCGTTGGCATCGCCAGAACGGCGGCGATCTGGTCTGGGAGATCGGCTCGGGCTATTTCGGTTGCCGCGATGCCCAGGGCAATTTCAACCTGGATCGCTTCCGCGAAAACGCGCGTAGCGAACAGGTCAAGATGATCGAGATCAAGCTCTCCCAAGGGGCCAAGCCTGGTCAGGGTGGCATCCTGCCTGGCCCCAAGGTCTCCGCTGAAATCGCGGAAGCACGCGGTGTCCCCGCAGGCCAGGATTGCTTGTCCCCGGCACGCCACAGCGCCTTTGATACGCCTGTCGGTTTGATGCAGTTCGTCGATACCCTGCGCCGCGAAAGCGGTGGCAAGCCGACCGGCTTCAAGTTGGCCATCGGCCACCCCTGGGAATGGTTCGCCATCGCCAAGGCCATCGTCGCCACCGGTATCCATCCGGATTTCATCGTCGTCGACGGTGGCGAAGGTGGCACTGGCGCGGCTCCTCTGGAGTTTACCGACCATGTTGGTGTGCCCTTGCGTGAGGCCCTGATGCTGGTGCACAACACTCTGGTTGGCCTGGGTTTGCGCGAACAAATCCGCATCGGTGCTGCCGGCAAGATCATCACCAGTTTCGATCTGGCTCGAGTGCTGGCCCTGGGTGCCGACTGGGGCAATTCCGCCCGTGGCTTCATGTTTGCCCTGGGCTGCATCCAGGCCCGCAAATGCC
>CAYRJS010000122.1:0-7610 GCA_964424535.1 uncultured Aquimonas sp. | reverse complement strand
AAAACTGGGAGGTCGTGTCATCTGGAACGCGCAGGCTGTCCTTGCAGGACAAGGGATTGGGGGTTTTGCAGGGCTGACTACAACAGCCGGCGCGAAGGCAGTGGATTTCTGGCTTCACCCGTGGTGATGAAAGAAGCCTTCCATGAGGTGATGACTCGCTACAGTTACCCGATCCAGTTTCACGACATTTCCACCGGATTCATCGATCTCGACCAGATGATGATGGGCGGCCTGCATCCCGCGGATCTGGTCATTCTCGCCGCGCGCCCTTCGATGGGAAAAACCACACTGGCGCTGAACATCGGCGAGCACACAGCACTGAACACCCAAAAGGCGGTGGCAGTTTTTTCGATGGAAATGTCAGCCACCCAACTCGGCCTCAGGCTGATCTCCTCACACGGAGGCATCAATCCCCAACTCCTGCGCACCGGGCGACTGGAAGACGAAGACTGGCGCCGGGTGACGCAAGCCATCTCTTCGTTCAACGATGCACGGCTGTTTATCGACGACACCCCGGCCCTGTCGCCTGCGGACCTGTGCTCACGCGCACGCAGGCTTGCCCACGAGCACGAGCTTGGCCTGATCATCGTCGACTACCTGCAACTGATGCAGGTGCCCGGCAGCCAGGAAAGCCGCACGACGGAAATTTCCGAAATCAGCCGCTCGCTGAAAGCACTGGCCAAGGAGCTGGACGTGCCGGTGATCGCGCTTTTACAACTCAACCGCAGCCTGGAACAACGCAGCGACAAGCGCCCGAGAATGAGCGACCTGCGCGAATCCGGTGCCATCGCACAGGATGCCGACATCATCATGTTCATCTATCGTGACGAGTACTACCATCCCGACAGCGCAGACAAGGGTCTGGCAGAAGTCATTATCGCCAAGCACCGCAACGGCCCGACAGGGACGGTGAAGTTGGTGTTCCAGGGGCTGTACACACGGTTTGAGAATGTGCCGGGCTGAACGAGTGGGCGGCTTGAGTAACACAACCCAATGCAGGAGCGGTCACCCAAAGGGTGCTCTTTCCGGCCACCCAGCCCCGTGAAACCAAGAATCTAAGTGTTTTTTTAATTCAACGAATTGAGATCAATGGATACCCACACGCACGGACCTGTCATTTCCTGACCGAGTGGCTGGCAATGTGCTTTACCCGGAGAATTAACACATTAAACCTGCCACTCAGAGGCCTGCCTGCTACCAGCCACCAATTCACTCACCCAAAGGCTCTCGCACATCAAATCTCCTTGCCAACTCGCTCACGAGCCAAGGGCCAAACCTGTCACCGGAAACGGCTTCAACTCTACTCTCGACATCTTTAATGATTTCATCAAGCACCCTCTCCTGATCGTTTGACGGCCGAGCTTCGCTGACAGCCTCAACGAACTCCTCTCCACCAATCCAGTTCCGAGGATCCTTTTTCCCCAGACCTGCACCCTTGAAATCCCACTTATAGGGGCGACCGGAAAGGTAATCCCATGAAGATTTCCTTAAGGCACCAACCCCTCCTGTGAAACCAACCTGGATAGAATGACTCTTCACCTTGTCAAGAACGCCATCCAGCGTCAGTACGCCCCGGTAGTTCTTGCCATCACTCGCACCCTCCAGCGCCCCACCCGCCGATGATTCGCATACATCACCACTCTCAAGGGACGCAAGTTTCTTGAAAATACTTATCAACTCTAAATTTCCTCGAGTCAAATGATCATCCATCAACGAACCAAGCACCTGACTGAATGTATAGCATTTTATCCCATCTATTTTTGGAATTAGAATCGGCGCCAGATAGATCACATCAACAGGGATCTCTTTATCCCGCTCACTCTCAACTGGAAGAATTTCTGCTTCCTCAAGGCGCCTGACAAGACAATCATACTTATATTTGTGTTTTGATTTTTCAGCTATTTGCTTGGTTTCGCAAATAATCTTGTTCCACGCCATACCCCTCTCGGAGATGTTTTTGTACATCTTGTTCTGACTACCTCGGAAGCTCGAGTCTTCCGTCTTCAACTCAATCAGCAGGAACTTGTCCTGCATCGTGTCGTACCCAAGCCAGTCCGCATTGGTTGACTGATTGCTTCCTTCCTTCTTCAATGGAAACTCCGCAGCCAGTATCTTTATCTTATTTCCCAGAAGAACTGAAAGCACATCTTCCAGATAAAGGCCGATAAACGGACTGATGGCACGCTCGACTTGGAACTTCGGAATCCATCGACCCTCATCTATGATTACACGCAAAATGTTTTCAAGAAATTCGTTGTTTGAACTCTCCGAATACCTGCCCATGAACGCCTCCAGGTTAGATTTATTAGCTTCCACTTCCAAAATACAGCCCCCTGTAAAGCACAATTCTATTGCGCCTTACCAGCCAACCGCTCAATCGCCCGCCCCCCTGCGATCATTTTTTCCCGTGCCGAGCTGTTCGCCGAATGCACCAGAATTACCGGCGGAACGAAGCCGTCAGTTGCCACGGCTTCTTCAATCCACAACACCACATCATATCCAGTGCCACGGATGTCGTCGCCCAAGTCATGGTCAAGGCTGATTTCTGTCACCGCGCCGGTACGCAACAAGGCGATGGCTTCATCGGGCCAGTAGACGCGCACCCACCCGTCAGGAGTTTTGCGCTCGTCATCGAGAAAAACCTTCATGTCCAACTCCTAGGCGGCAAAAGAAAAATCACAGAACAGGCCCGCAAAGGGCATGAACCGCATAGCGGAAAGCCCGCGCATCGTCCAGAGCATTGTGTCGGCGGCGAGCAGGATTTTCATTGAACCAATGTTGAAAACCAGGAAGCGTGCCATTTTCCACAGAAAGTGGGAACAGCACACTGCACGCTTCGATATCGGCAGACCCCCAGCCGCCTTTGCGCAACCGTTGTCGCAACATCTCAATGTCGGCTTCGTCATCGACGATCAAACGACACGAGCGCACCGATGAGGCCGAGACTTCCGATAGCCAATCGCAAAATCGCAAGGCCAACGCGCCCAGGGATTCTTTCACGTCCGCAGGATACAGATCCAGCCAAGGCAACACCTGCTCTCTGACAAATCGTGTGCATGCGCCACGAGGGAAGTTGCAGACAATTCCGTAGAAACTGCGCTCATCATCCGTCACCGCACCAATCGAAATCAGACGAGGATCAGCCAGTGAAGTGAACTCGGTATCAATATAGATGTTCATTCAACAACCACCAAGCCTGCGCAGCCTGCCATGCCCATGATGCTGCATGTCTCGGGAAAAGCCATCGAAGTCGAGTGCACTGGAAGCCGTGCACAAGCAAACACATCGCGTGCTCATTGTGGAATCACCCCTTCTCCAAAGGTGGAAACGATTGGGCAAATCGTATCTGCGTGCTGGCTCTTACGCTTCCGATGCGCAGGATGTTCTGCCACCCCAGGGGCGGGTGCGAATGATCGTAGAGGTCATGGAACAACCAGCAATGATGCTGGTGCCTGAGCGGGTGCCCTTCCCGGTGCTCGAATTCGTTCCAGTTGTCGATCTCGCCTTCGATGAGTGAGCTGCCGCTGTAGATGCCACACGCACAGTACGCAATATTGTGGTTCGTGACATATAGCGTATTCCCGCCATCTTTCTCGAATAGCGGATCGCGATGATCCAGAAGAAACTCCATCCGCGCCTCCATATCCCACCTGTCACCATCTTCCGCCTCTGGCACGCCGTCATCCCCCGAGCTGGCGCCATGGAACCAGCGTCCACAGGCATCCAGGTACGTTTCGATGCCGCCCATCAGGGTGTTCAACTGATCCAGCCTAGCGATGTCGTCACAAGTGAGGATGTCTCCGGACCTGTCAGACTGCGGATATCGTTTGGAAAACAAGACCTTCTTCCAGTTGTCGCCCTCCCAGCTTCTGCTGAGAGAGGAGCCCGTCGGCAGTGCAGGGATGACAGCAGCAGATGGGTCGAGCGCGAATGTCCTGTCCAACACGAGGATCGCTTCAGCCCATATCCGCCCGATCCGCACCATGTTTTTCCAGCCTAGTGTGGGATGCCCGCCGTCCATCAGCACGCGCGTCAGCCAGCAATGCTTCCAGAGATGCAACAGAGATGCAATGGATGGTCGGGCTCATAACGAAAATCTCTGCTCCAGTCGGCCTTCGGATAGCAGGTATTTTCATCACCGGCCATCAATGGCAGCGTATCGAACATTTCGCAGATGATGTTGTCCGAATCCTCATCATGCTCAGGGTCGCTTTTATCCAGCACGAAACTGATGCCGATATGGAGCCTCCAAGGGGTGTCTGGCCTGTCTGGGTGGTATTTTACTGCCAGCTGCTTGGACCATCGCGCGCAATCATCGAACCAGGATTCGGCAGCGCACAGCTGGTTGTTCAGCCATGCCAGTCGCGGCTGCATGTCCGGCGCGAACTCGACGGACCGGCCTTTCCAGCGCTCTGGAATCACGACCTCCACGACGTACCTCCCCAACTTCCTGCCGAGAACCATTCGCCATCATCGCGGCGATCCACGTTGGCGAACAGTTCGTCGAAGCGGTCACCATGAAAAGAGTGGATCGGCACCAGCTTCCCTGGAGCCAGCGCAGCGGCGAAACGTCGCAGATCGGGCACACTGGCGTGGCCGGAGGTATGGATGTAATGCAGCGGGATGGCACGTTCCGCCAGCCATTCGCGCACGGGCCGGGTCTTGTCCTCTTCCAGATAACCTCGCCAGTTTGAATAAATGAGTTGTGCACCATCCAGCGGTGCTTTGGCGGCGACTTCCTTCAGCATGCCGTCGCGAAACAGCAGAACGTCGCGGGACGGATCCAATTGTTCCAGATACACGCGGTTGGGCCGGAACGGCTCCAGCTTTTCGAACGTCTTGTCGCTTACGATCCGCCGACGCATCCATTGGGGCACATACACGCCGATGCCCGGCCAATGCGCCTGCGGCAGCTTCGGATTTTCCGTGGCGGCCAGCATTTCAGCGGTGAAGGCATCCAGCACCAGCCGCTTGCCGCTGCGTTTAGCGGCGCGATACGCGGTCACGATGCGGTCGATGTTCTGGGTGGACGTCCAGAGCAGGCGCAGCCCTTCTGAGCCGCCAAAGGCCGCGACGAACTGGTTTTCCAAATCGCTTTCGTCGGGGAATCTGGCTCCCTCGCCGTTGCGGCCGATCACGGTGCCTTCCATCATCAGTACGTCGATATCACGCGGCGGGTTCGCGAGCAGCTTTTCGAATAGCGCAGCCTTGCGTCCGTGGCCACGGAAATCGCCGCTGTAAAACAACCGCTGGCCATCGGCTTCGATCAGCAGCGCATAGGCGTCGTAGGCCGAATGATCGACAAGCAACGGCGTGATGGTGAACGGGCCGAGCACCACCGGCGTGCCGGATTGCCAGTGGATCAATGGCCGGCCTTCGAGCTTCGGACGATTCAGCCAATCGGCGGCGCGATCCAATATCCGTTGCCCGGCGGCACCGATGCCGATGGGAATTTCCGGATGGATGTCATGCACCAGTCCGACGTGATCCTGATGCGGATGGGAAATCAGCACGCCGAGAAGATCGCCGCCGGCATCGCGCAGGCCTGGCACATCGGGCATCAGGCTGGCGCGGGATTCGGCATCGGCATCCAGCGGCAGACCAAGATCGAGCACGATGCGGCCCGGGGCGGATTCGGCAGCAACTTCGATGCAGGTGCCGCCAATCTGACGGGTGCCACGGTGGATACGGATTTTCATGCGCTCAACGATCTCCGAATGGGATGCCTGATCCAGCGTGGATCGGGCTGGATACCATTTACACATGCATATGCGACATATGTTGTCGCATAAGAACAGAGCGGGTGATTCCGTGGCGCGACGCAGACGGTTTTCCAACTGCGCCAGATACAACAAGGGCGCTCCTGATTGGCCGCATCGCTCAGCTGCAAGGAACCTCTCTCCCACCGGAATGAGCAGGGCTTTCGAACTGCAACGCTGGGAACCTGCGAACGCCAGCGCGCCTGCATGCGCGCTGGATGGGGTACGGGTTGGGGCGAGGGTTCGTACAGCGCATTTATGGATAAACCCGCAAAACCTCATATCGGCCAAACCCCCATCCGGCCCTGTGGGCCACCTTCTCCCGAGGGGAGAAGGGAAAGCGCGGCTGAGCGATGCGGCCAATCAGGAGCACACTTCGCCCTGCAATCAAACGAGCCGGATTCGGTCGCCTTCAGGCCACCGGCGTCTTGCGGTGTTCGATCAGTTCGGCGCCGAAGGATTGCAGCCAGCGCGTCAGTTGTTCGGTATCGGGCAGCGTAGCGGTGAGCTGGTATGCGCGGCGGCCGTCCGCCAATGTCACCGGCTCGATCTGCTGGTCGTGCGAGATGCGGTGTTCGGTCAGGGTGTGGCCGCGCGGATGGGCGAACGTTGCTTCCAGCCGGATGTTGCCGCCGCTGGCAATCGAGATGCCGCCATCGCGGATGAACTGTTCGATGTCGAAATTCGACAGATCGCGCGCGGGCTGTTCGAGAACGGCGGCATCGATGAGCCGGTGCAGCGCCAGCGGGCGCGGATCCTCATGATCCTGTACCAGCGCAACCAGATAGATGATGCCTTCACGCGCGATCAGACCCTGCGGGTGCAGCACATGGGCGTTGACCGCATCACTCGCGTAGGGCCGGTATCCGACCTGAAGCTGGCGGCGCCGCAGCAGGGCGTCGAATATCGTGCGCTGGATTGCAGCATCGATATCCGGCGGGATCATCGGCAGCCAACGGCTGGTGACGGCGATGCGCTGGGGCCAGCGCCGCAGGCCGGATTCGGGTTGCCGCTCCAGTACCTTGCGGGCCTCTTCGAACCGGGGTTGCAGGTCTTCCAGCACCTGCGGCGGCAACAGGTGCTGGGTGTGCTTCTGCAGGATCAGCAGAGTCAGCGCCACCGAAGGCTCCATGAAAGGCAAGGAGATATCGGCCGCACCGGGCGCCCAGCGCCAGCCGGCCGGCTTGGTGCCGTCGGTTTCGATCGGAAAATGCGCCATCAGCTTTTCCAGATCGCGTTGCACCGTGCGCAGCGTGGTGTGGTGGCCTAGATCAGCCAATTCGCGATGGAACTGGCGCACCGGCTTGCGGCCTTGGCGCGGTACCAGCCGCAACAACTGGATCAGGCGCAGGCTGGTATTGATCGATGTGTGGCGGGCCGGGGTTGGTGGAACGGATGGGTTTTGCATCGGAGCAAACGCCTGTGCGGATCAGGGGTGCTCCAGCCTGCCAACCCGATACGACAGGATTTGTCGCATGCAGATTGAGAAGCTTGTGGGGGCGGTGATGCCACCGCCCGGGCTGCCCAAGTCGCTGGAACGGAATGGCGCCGTTAGTGCGACATCAGGCGTGCCGATCAGCCGCCCGGCTCCTTCGCGAATGGAGGAGCCGGGCGCAGCCTTGCATGTCAACGACGCGGGTGAAACTTCCGCACGTCAACCACCCCCACTCGCTTCCCCATGAATCCCGCCCTTGGCCAGCTTTGCCGGATCAAGCAGTTTCTTCAGTTGCTTGTCGGACAGGCCGGTGGTTTCGCGCGCGACATCGAGGATCGGGCGGCCTTCCTTGTAGGCCTGTTTGGCGGTGGCGGCGCCTTTTTCGTAGCCGATGACCGGGTTCAGCGCGGTGACGA
>CAYRJS010000121.1:5001-7704 GCA_964424535.1 uncultured Aquimonas sp. | reverse complement strand
AAAATCCGTGGCTGCGCTGTCCACGCCGGTGACTCGGGTCAAAAACCGCGCCAATTCACCGCGCAGGCTATCGGCCGAGGGTTGCGGCCAGGCTTCGGCAAAGGCGCGGGCAAAATCAGGGGCCGGAACATAGTTGCGTCGCAAGGATTTGGGCAGGGCTCGGATCAGGGCGCTGGCTTTTTCTTCCACCAAACCCGGCACCAGCCACTCCACCCGCGCCGAATCCAGGGCATCCAGCAGATGCAAGGGCAGATCCAGGGTGATGCCATCGTCCTCGCCCCCCGGTGCAAAGTGATAATGCAGCGCCAGTCGGGCTTCGCCCAGCAACCAGAACTTGGGAAAGCGTTCGGCGTCGCTGCCTTCACCAGGCAACAATTCGGACAAGGGCCACTGCAGGCTGCGTTTATCGGCCTCGCGCAAGCGTCGATACCAGGCCTCCAGACCAGCCGTACTGTTGATTTCGGAAGGAATGCGATCCAGATACCAGCGCGCCTGCCAGGCTTCATCGGCCACCAGACCGGCGCGGCGCAAACGTGCCTCTTCTTCCCGGGCCTTGGCCAAGGTGGCCAGATTGCGTTCGACAAACCCGGCCCGGGTATCGATTTCTCCCGGCACCAGGGCCTGGCGCACGAAAAGGTCATGGGCTTTGGCCGGATACAGACCGCCGTAATGCACCGGTCGCTTGGGCGCCAGCACGAGACCGAACAGGCTGATTTGTTCGTAACCAACCACGCGCCCCTGCGAGCGCGCCCAGTGCGGATCAAAATGCCGGCGTGACAACAGGTGCCCAAGTTCGGCGATGACCCAATCCGGTTCGATCCGGGCACAGGTCAGGCCCCAGACCTTCTGGGTATCGAGCAAGGCGGCACACAGGATCCAGCGGGGCGGCTGACGCGCCAGGGTGGACCCGGGAAAGACCTGGAACCGGCGTCCGCGCGGACCTTCAAACAGGCCCTTGTCGTTCTTCCAGCCGATCTGGGTCGGCAGGCCGGCAATCAGGGCGCGATGCAGCAGGGCATAGGTACTGGCGTCTAGTTCGGTGAGGGATGACGGCTCCCGGCTTTCGGCCCGCGGATTCCCCCGTCGCCGGCCTCGACCCGACTTGCCCGAAGGGGCTATGTCCCCGACGTTGCCATCGCGGGTCGGGGTTACTCCGCTCTTTCGGTCAGAAGCAAGATGGATCCCAGCCTTCGCTGGGATGACGGTGAGGGTCTCTTCCCACCCCGATTCCTGACCCAGCACCAGCAGCTGACGATGCAATTCACGCCACTCGCGCATGCGCAAAAAACCGAGGAAATGACGCTGACACCAGTCGCGCAGTTTTGATTGGGTCAAATCCTGATGGGCCGTGCGATAAGCCTCCCAGAGATTGAGGATACCGACAAATTCCGAGCGCGGATCGGCAAATTCGGCATGAGCCTGATCGGCCGCCTGGCGTTGATCAGCCGGGCGCTCGCGCGGGTCCTGGATGCCGAGAAAGGCGGCAATCACCAACACTTGACGCAAGACGCCATGTTCACGCGCAGCCACGAGCATGCGTGCCAAGGCCACATCGATGGGCCAGCGCGCCATGGTGCGGCCGATGGGTGTCAGATGCCGCTGTCGATCCACGGCGCCCAGTTCCTGCAACTGCTGCCAGCCATCGTTGATGGCGCGCTCGTCGGGCACTTCCAGGAAGGGAAATTCTTCGATACGCCCCAGGCCCAACGACAACATGCGCAAGATCACCCCAGCCAGGGATGCGCGCAGGATTTCCGGATCGGTATACGCCGCCCGCGTCTGGAAATCGGTTTCGTCGTAGAGGCGAAAACACACACCCGGCGCGGTACGGCCACAACGCCCGGCCCGCTGGTTGGCGCTGGCCTGGCTGATCGGTTCGACGTGCAAACGATCCAGTTTTCCGCGCACGCTGTAACGCTTGACCCGCGCCAGTCCGGGATCGATCACGTAACGGATACGCGGTACTGTGAGCGAAGTTTCCGCGACATTGGTGGCCAGCACGATACGGCGTTTCGGTCCGGGTCGGAAGATGCGATCCTGATCCCGCGCCGACAGGCGGGCATACAGCGGCAACACCTCGGTTTCGCGATATTGGCGGCGTTCCAGCACCCGATGGGTATCACGAATTTCGCGCTCGCCGGGCAGAAACACCAGGATATCGCCCAGGGGATTTTCGTGCGTGGCTTCGTCCACCGCGCGCACGATGCCATCGAGGATACCGATACCCTCATCACGCCCGCTCGTCCCATCTGATTTCTGGTCGGGTTCAAGCGGGCGATACCGGGTTTCGACCGGATAACCACGGCCTTCGATGCTCACCACCGGAGCCTTATCGAAATGCCGGGCAAAGCGCTCGGTATCGATGGTGGCCGAAGTCACGATCAGTTTCAGATCAGGTCGTTTGCGCAGCAGGGTCTTCAGATAACCCAGGAGAAAATCGATATTGAGGCTGCGCTCGTGGGCCTCGTCGATGATCAGGGTGTCGTAGGCCGACAGATAGCGATCGGACTGGATTTCCGCCAGCAGGATGCCATCGGTCATGAACTTGATATGGCTGCGTTCGGACACCCGCTCGGTGAAACGCACTTGATAGCCGACCGCGCCGCCCAGCTCCACTTCCAGTTCCTGCGCCACCCGCTGGGCCACGGCCCGGGCGGCCAGGCGACGTGGCTGGGTACAACCGATCAAGCCACGGGCACCGCG
>CAYRJS010000121.1:0-4901 GCA_964424535.1 uncultured Aquimonas sp. | reverse complement strand
GGCATCCTTCAATTGAGGGTAATTGCGTAGTTTCGTCACGTGCAAACGCTTGTGCTGCGGGCCATCGACCCCATCTATCCTTGGTAGTGAAACAATCGATTTCCCTGCCAGGCTCAACCTGCGTAGGGTAACGCCATCAACCCCAAGAGGAGATGAGGATGCAAGCCGATACGGGTATCAACGCCGCCGACAGCCGGCAAATCGCCGATGGCCTGTCGCATTTTTTGGCCGACGCCTACACTTTGTACCTGAAAACCCACGGGTTTCACTGGAACGTCACCGGCCCGATGTTCAACACCCTGCACACCATGTTCGAAACCCAGTACACCGAGCAATGGGCGGCGGTGGATGAAATCGCCGAGCGTATCCGCGCTCTGGGTTTTCTCGCTCCAGGTTCCTACGCCGAATTTGCCAAACTGTCCTCGATCAAGGAAGCCTCTTCCGAAGATGGTGCACAGGACTGGAAGGGCATGGTCAGCCAGCTTCTGGCCGGCAACGAGGCCGTGTGCAAGAGCGCACGCCAGGTTCTGCGCATCGCCGCCGATGCCGGTGACGATCCCACGGCCGACTTGATGACACAACGTCTGCAGGTGCACGAAAAGAACGCCTGGATGCTGCGCTCCCTGCTGGAATAAGCCAGGCACATCCCGAATCACGACCCCGGCCCCGCCGGGGTTTGTGCCATTTGTTTGCACGCGAAAGTTGCACGAACGGTTACCATGCCCGCGTGCCAATCCGGTTCTGGAGTCGACTTGCCCGCTTTCCTCCGTATCGCCTTTTCCGCCAGCCTGGTCTGCCTCAACACATTGCTGCACACACCAGTCCTGTTTGCCATCACCCTGGTCAAGCTGGTGACGCCCTGGCGCTCGCTGCGGACCCGCCTGACCGGTGTGCTTACCGGTATTGCCGAATCCTGGATCGCGGTCAATTCCGCTCTCATCGCCTGGCTCACGCCCACCCACATCGAACTGCACGGCGATCCGCAACTGGATCCCCAAGGCCGCTATCTGGTGCTGTGCAACCACCGTAGCTGGTGCGATATCCCGGTTCTGCAGTCGGTATTCAACCGGCGCATTCCTCTGCTGCGATTCTTCCTGAAACAGCAGTTGCGCTGGGTGCCAATACTCGGTCTGGCCTGGTGGGCACTGGATTTTCCTTTCATGCAGCGACATTCGCGGGCCAAACTGTTGCGTAACCCCAAGCTGCGCACCCAGGATCTGGAAGCTACCCGCAAGGCTTGCGAGAAGTTCGCCTCCATTCCCGTGTCGATCATGAATTTCGTCGAGGGCACGCGCTTTACGCCTGCCAAGCACCAACAGCAAAAACCGCCATTCCAATACCTGCTGCGACCGCGCGCCGGTGGCGTGGGCGCCGTGCTCGATGCCATGGGCGACAAGCTGCAATCGATCCTGGATGTCACCCTGGTTTACTGCGATCCACGCCCGTCGATGTCCGCCCTGCTGGCCGGTCGTCTACGTCGGATCGAGGTGCATGTTCGTTCCATCCCGATTCCGGCAGACCTGATGAACGGGGGCGATTACGAGGCCGATGGCCACTATCGTTCGCGCTGCCAGCGCTGGATCAACGAACTGTGGGCCAGCAAGGACGCCCTGCTGGCGGCACGGATCGGCCCACAGGAAACGCTCGAAATTTCATCCTGAACGCGACATCCGTGCAGGCTCGCCCTGCACGGTTGCTGATGAAAATCAGCCCGCAGTCCGCCACCACGGCCACGACATCAGGGCCAGCAGGCCGATGATGACGGCTACGGCCAGCAATACCCCGCCCGGATTCTGACGCAGGTTGTCCAGTGCCGTGGGCATTTCACCGCGTTCGCGCGCCTGTGCGTGTTCGGCCCGCACCCGTTCACCGCGCTCGCGCTGGTAGGCATCAAAGCATAATTTCGCCCGTGGATAATCCGCGTTCTCCACCCAGATCCCGGCCAGGGAAATCCGCCAGCGACCGAGCTGGGTTTCGTAAAATTCGATGCCCTGTTCGCGCAACAAGGCCCGGACTTCATCGGCCTCGTCATCGGGCACATGCCGCATATTGAGCAACAGCTTGCTCATCTGGACGGCTTGTCGTGGTGTCGGCTGGGATCAAACTTGTTGCGTCGTGGTTTGCGTGGCGGCGCATCACCCGAAGGGGCGTGATGACCCGACACCGGTGCTCTGGAATCGGCGACATAAGATGCACCACCACGGTGCGGGCGCTTGCGCTCAGCTTCCGGTGCGCCGTGCGCAGGCGCATGCCGGGAAGGCTGGCGCCGCGGCTTGGGTTCGTCCCCACGCCGCCCCGGCCGGGGCTTGTCACCATCCCGGAAACCACGACGAATACGCGGTGCCAGGGGAATCTCGCCCTCGTGCCGCTGCGGACGCAGGCGTTGCCCGGCAACCCAGACATTCTGCAGGTGGGCCAGGGTTTCGGCCGGCATGCCCGGTGGCAAATCGACGTAGCTGTGATCTTCACGAATATCGATACGACCGATCCAGCGCGACTCCAGACCGGCTTCGTTGGCAATCGCGCCAACGATGTTGGCTGGTCTGACCTGGTGCTTGTGGCCCACTGCGATGCGATAGGTTTCAAAAGAGTCATCGCCCGATACCACGCGCCGACGATTGATCGGAGCAAACTCGACAGCTTCATCGGCTACCGCCGCAGGGCTGCGCGATTTGCGTTTGTCGCGGGCTGATTTCGACGTCGGAGCCGGATCCGGGTTCATCAGCAATGGGGCACCGCCCTGCACCAGGCAAACCAGAGCCGCGGCCACATCCAGCAAGGTGGCATCGTGCTCGCGCTCATACTCGGCCAGGAGGTTGCGGTACAGATCCAACTCATCGCCCTCGTGCTCCAGAGCTTGATCGATCTTCTGCTTGAAGCGGGCGATGCGCTGATCGTTGACCTGGCCCGAAGTCGGCATGGCCATGGGTTCGACCCGTTGCCGGGTGGCACGCTCGATGCTGTGCAACATGCCGCGTTCGCGCGCGGTCACGAACATGATGGCCTCGCCGCTGCGCCCGGCCCGACCGGTGCGGCCAATGCGGTGCACATAGCTTTCCACATCATGCGGAATGTCGTAATTGAGCACGTGGCTGATCCGCTCCACGTCCAGGCCACGGGCCGCGACATCGGTGGCCACCAGGATATCGACCTGGCCATCGCGCAATTTCTGCACTGCCCGCTCGCGCATCGGCTGGGGCACATCGCCATTGATCGCAGTGGCGGCAAAGCCGCGCGCCTGCAGCTTGTCCGCCAGTTCCTCGGTGCCCTGCTTGGTGCGGGCAAACACCAGCATGGCGTCGAACGGTTCGACTTCCAGCAGACGCGTGAGCGCATCCAGCTTCTGCATGCCACCCACCAGCCAGTAGCGCTGACGGATATTGTCGGCCGTGCGGGTCTTGGCTTCGATGGAAATATCCACCGGTTCACGCAGATAGGTTTCGGCAATACGGCGAATGCGGGGCGGCATGGTGGCAGAAAACAGCGCCGTCTGCCGGCTTTCCGGGGTTTTCTGCAGGATGGTTTCGACATCGTCGATAAAGCCCATGCGCAGCATTTCGTCGGCTTCGTCCAGCACCAGCATCTTGAGGTGGGACAGGTTGATCGAGCCTCGTTCCAGATGGTCGATCAGGCGTCCGGGCGTGGCCACCACTACGTGCGCGCCGCGCTTGAGCCCGTGCAACTGACCGCCATAGCCCTGCCCGCCATAAATCGGCAGCACATGGAAGCCCGGCATCCGGGCGGCGTAGCTCTGGAAGGCTTCGGCCACCTGGATTGCCAGTTCGCGTGTAGGCGTCAGCACCAGTACCTGCGGCATCGCCAGCGTGGTATCGACCCGGCTCAGCGCCGGCAATGCGAAGGCTGCGGTCTTGCCGGTTCCGGTCTGGGCCTGCCCGACCAGATCGTGGCCTTCCAGCAATGGCGGGATGGACGCGGCCTGGATTGGTGACGGGGCTTCATAGCCCACATCGGAAATCGCCTGCAACAATGGCGCAGGCAGGGACAATGCGGCAAAGCCAGCCGCAGAAGGCATCGAGGTAGTCATGTCGGCATTATCCCATTGCCGCGACGCGACTTGCCAGCAGCCGCCGGCATCCTGTCATTTGCAAGGCATCCATGCAGCCGATGCCGGTGCGCAAAACTCAGCTTGTCGGCTTGCCCTTGCGCCTGACGTACAACACCAGGGAATGATCCTTGATCTCATAGCCGTGGCGTTCGGCGATCTCATGTTGCAAGCGCTCGATTTCCGGGCTGGCGAACTCGATCACCTTGCCGGTATCCACATCGACCATATGGTCGTGGTGTTCGCCTCGATCCAGCTCGAATACGGCCTGGCCACCTTCGAAATTGTGCTTGAGCACCAAGCCAGCCGTTTCGAACTGGGTCAGCACCCGGTAGACCGTGGCCAAACCGATGTCCTCGCCCTGGCTCATGAGTTGGCGATAGATGTCCTCGGCCGTCATATGCCGTGGGCTGGCAGTTTCCAGGATATTGAAAATACGCATGCGCGGATGGGTCACCTTGAGGCCAACCTTGCGTAGTTCTTGCGATTCCATGGATGCTTACCCTTAATCTTTTGCTGGGCCGGTCGTCGGTTCAGGCGCACATCGGCCACTGCCCTGTCTGCTGCAAGGCCCGTGCCGTGGATACACGCCAGGGCCATGCCATTCATTTGCTCGATCCAAGGCAGTGTATCATCCCTCCGCTTACGTCTTTCCTGGATCCCCGATGCACAAGTTCCTGCTCGCCGCCCTGCTCGCTTTTGGCCTGACCGGTTGCGGCCTGGTTTACAAGGTCGACGTCTATCAGGGCAACCTGCTCAACCCCGACGATGTCGCCAAAATCGAGCCCGGACTCAGCAAGCACCAAGTCTATGGCCTGCTGGGCACCCCCTCGGTGGA
>CAYRJS010000120.1:0-7844 GCA_964424535.1 uncultured Aquimonas sp. | reverse complement strand
ATCTTGCCGGTAAAAAAGGTTGCGGAAGAGGAGGAGTCCATATACGACCTACAACCCCGACGGTTTCGCAAGGGACAATCCGTTATCGTCGGGGGCGTAGCCCCGACCTACGATTCCACCAGGCGCGCAGGGCGGCCAGGGGGAAATGGGCACCAATTCCGATTGCGACCAGAATCTGCAACCACCACGGGCTGGTTGCGGCGTCGAATTTGCGGAAATAGCGCCACATGCCGCGATGTTTTTGCCATTCCACCCAGATCGGTCGGCGTCGGCTGGAAGTACCCTTGAGGTGGGTGATGCTGACATCGGTGGCGATGGCGATGCGCCGGTCGGCGGCGAGTACGCGTCGGCACAGGTCAAGGTCTTCACAATGCAAAACGTAGCCCGGATCAAATCCACCGAGGGCTTCGAACAACTGCCGTGGCATCAGCATCAGCGCGCCGGATGTGGCTTCGACATAACGTAAAGGCGTGTCGGCGGTTTGAGGTTCGGGGACAATTTCAAGCTGCTGGCGCAAACCCAGCGTGGCCTTGATGGCAATGGCCGGATGCGGAGTCCGGCGTTCGGCTGCGGCCTGGGGACGGCCATCGGCATCGCACAGGCGTGCGCCGAGCAGGCCCAGCTCCGGGTTGGATTGCAGATGTTTCAGCAGGCGCTCGACGGCATCGACCGGCAGGCGGCAATCGGGATTGACGAACAGCAGGTAATCGGCACGCGCCTGGGCCGCACCCTGATTGCAGGCCACGGCAAAGCCCCGGTTGTCGGGGTTGTCGATGCGCTGCAGGCGCGCATCGGCGAGCAGATCGGCAAGACTGCCATCGTCCGAGGCATTGTCGACCACGATAACTTCGACCGGTACGCTCTGGGCCAGAAGATCGCTCACGCAGCGGGCCAAGTCCGCGCCGCTGTTGTGGCTGACCACGATGGCACTGACGCGAGGGATGGCAGTGGTCGGCATGGATCGGCCCTGGGCTTCCGAGCGGAATGTTGGCTCAGTCGAGGCCGGCACGCCAATCGGCGCTGTGGGTGTGCGCCCAGGCAAATGCCGCAGGCCAAGCCCGCAGACCGGCAGCAAAAGCCTCCACATCGGCACGGAACCGGGCCACGCAGGCATCGGCATCGAACGTGGCCGGCCAGCCGGTCAGGCGTGGAATTTCTCCGCCGATCAAGGCCCGGCCCTGGGCTTCGACCGCCGCCCGCAGGTCGGCCACCCAATACACCGGTGCCGGCGCGCCCGCAGTCAAGGCGTTTTGCATGACTTCGATCGTGCTGGAGCGGTACCAGGCCAGGTATTCGCCCAGATACGCCCGCAGGCCGGAACTGTCGGCGGCGGCCAGATCGGCCAGTTTGGCGGCCAGCACATCCAGACGCAGATCGGCGGAATCGGCGTACAGATCCTGCGCCACGACCTGGGCCAGACCGCCCAGGCATTGGGCCAGATCGGGGCGTCCCAGAGCATCGTCCGTATCGACAGCATGGATGCGGGTCAGTGCCTGCGGGAAATCCAGATCCACCCCGCGCGGGTCGGCCAGGCGCAGCAGTTGCAGTTGCAGATCGGCTGTTCGGGGTGCATCGGGTACGGTGCAGGGAATCATCCGGCTGGCATCGTAAGCCAACGGCACCAGGCCATTGCCCAGGCCCAGACCAAAGCGGTTCAAGCCCTGCCACAGCAGTGGATTGCGGTAACCGGCCAGGTAATCCTCGCGCGTACCCACCAGTCCAGCCCGCGCTGCTGGCGCCAGGCGGAAGATCAGATTGGGATCTTCCTGCCCGGCAGGTCCCGCCCAACCCACGGTGGTGCAGGCGATCCGCTGATCGGGAGCCAGCCAGGGCATGCCCCCGGCGACCACGCCTTCCAGGCTTTCTCGTTGCAGCGCCAGTGCATCTTCGGCAGCCATGGCCTCGGCCAGACTCAAGCCGCAGATGGCCAGATGGGTGTCGAGAAAATCCACGGCGGGCGCGGCCGAAACCGCAGCCAGGGCCTTGGCTGAAGCAAAACTGCGCGTTGCCAATGCCCGGGCATCGGCATACAGACCGGTACCGGCTTCTGGATGCAGCAACAGCGGCAAGGCCAGGTTGGCGGGCAGGAACAGATAGCGGGAACCCGCGCCCAGCAAGGCGGCCAGATTGCGCGCACTGCCTTCGCTGCCCGGTTGGGCCGACAGCAGCCAACGCAGGGACATGGTCTGTTCCGGCAGGTGCCCGGCCAGGATATCGAGCAATTTGGCCACGGCACGGGCATCGATATGTCGGACCGGGGCCGAATGCGCCTGCGCCAGTTCCGCGACCGCGGCGGCACGTTCAGGCACGGCAGCGGCATCCGTGGCCGGATCGAGCACATGGATTGGCCAGTTGGCACCATGTTGTTGCGCATGATCCGCCAGCGCCTGCAAGGTCGTACGCAACTGCGCAAGCTCGGCAGGTGCCTGCAGGAAAAGCCCGGCAACCGGAGCCTGCACGCTGGGCTTGGTCACCTGAAAACGCGCACGAAAATCGGCATCGCTTTGCATCAGGCCATTGGCCAACAACATGCCCAACACCCGGCGCACCGCCTCGGCCTGGCCCTTGAGGGCCGGAATCGCAGCGATGATGCGGGCGACGTGGGTTTCCACCGGGGCAAAGGCGCGGCACAGGCCAAAGGCCTGGGCGACATCGCGGGTCATGACCTGGCTGCGGCCGCTGGCGGTATCGAAAAACACGGCCTCGTCGGTACCCAGACCGGCCATGCGGCCATCAACCGAGGCGTACAGGGCGTTGGCGTCAAAGGAAGGGGATGGATTGGACATGGGCAGGAACGGGATTGGGAAATGTGGGACAGCCGGCACCGAGGCAGGCGCGATAAAGATCAGCGAGGCAGGAACAGATCCTGCTGGATGCTCGGGCCGGTATCGGCTTCGGCCTGTTGATGGGCCTCCAGGATGCGCCGGCGCAAGGGCGCCAAGGGGTCGCGCAGGATGAATTCGGCCACCAGGGCATTGTAGTGCGGGTAACGGGCATTGAGCCGGACCAGGTTTTCTCCGCCGGGGCGATGGCCTTCGGCGGCAAATGAAGCCCCGCCGCGATGGCTCACATAGGCGTCATCGCACAGGACATTGCGCCAGCCGTGGCCGGCAGCACGCCGGCAAAAATCGTTTTCTTCGCCATAGCCACGGCCAAAGGTGGCCTGGTCGAAATCCCCCAGCTGCTCCAGGGCGGCGCGGCGGATATACATGCAAAATCCCACGCCGGTCGGCAAATCCGGGTAGCTGCGTGAACCGACCTGACGCAGGGTCCGGGCGATGCGTTCGGCTTCGGTATCGGCGGGCACGGGGGTGGATCGACAAAAATCCGGCCAGGAACAGATTTCGGCATTGTTCGACCACGGCGTGATGGTGGCGATGCGCTCATCCGAGGCGGCACAGGCGAGCATGGCCTCGTACCAGCCCGGGGTGGCGCCGGCATCGGAATTGCACAGGATCACATCGTCCGGCGCGGTTTCGGCAAAAGCGAGGTTGACGTTGCCGACAAAGCCCAGATTCAGCGGGCGTCGCACCGTGGTCACCTGCAGGCGCGAACGGGAAGCAAATTCTTCCAGCAGCCGGGCCACGGCCGGATCGGGCGAGGCATCATCGGCCAGATGCAGGCGCGTGCGCGCCGGCAGGGTGCGTTCCAGCGTGGCCAGGCAATGCTCGAGCTCGGCCACGGCCTGGTAGATCGGCACGATGATGCAGGCCGGTTTCATCCCCAACGCCGCTCCACATGGATACAGCCGATATGACGGGTGGCTCCGCGTACCACCAGGCTGCGCTCGACGGTATCGAACAGGCGCATGCCTTCCGGGTCCATGGCGTGCAGATACAGGAGATAACTGGCCGGCAGCAGGGGCAAATCCAGAAAGCGCAGGCGGAAGCGCCAATGGTGCTCGCCCACTTTTTCGCCGTGGGCGGCATCGAGCTGGCTGGTGGTGCCGAACAGGCCGCTGCCATCGGCGCGCACGATGCTGGCGGCCAGCACCGGCTCGCGCCCATCGGGGGAATACAGCTCGACTTCCACTTCCAGGGCGTCATTGCGCTGGATGTACTGGGGCAAGTCCTCGGCACTGCCCTGCACCTGCACCTTGACGATGCGGTAGAGGTCGCCGGCGTAGTCCTGCTCCAGCTCCGGGCCTTGTTCCTGGCGTTGGCGGCGCTCGTGGTAGGCCAGGTAATCCTGGGTTACCTCGAATACGTCGCCATAGGCCTGGACCCGGCCCTGGTTGAGCCACAGCGCCTGTTTGCAGAGTTTTTGCACGTGGTACATGGAGTGCGAAACCAGCAACAGAGTGCCGCCATCATCAAGATAATCCTCGATCCAGCGGATGCATTTTTGCTGGAAGGATTCATCCCCGACCGCCAGCACTTCATCGGTGATCAAAAGGTCCGGACGCACCGCCGCGATCACGGCAAAACCCAGGCGCACGACCATGCCGGAGGAATAATGCTTGACCGGTTCATCCAGGTATCGGCCGATATCGGCAAAGGCGATGATTTCCTCGAAACGCTCGCGGATGCGGGCCTCGCTCCAGCCCATGAAACCGGCGGCGATGGCGATGTTTTCCCGCCCGGTGCGTTCCAGATCAAAACCTGCGCCCAGTTCCAGCAGGGCGCCCATGGTGCCGCTGCGCTCGATCAGGCCGGAACTGGGCATGAGCACGCCGGAAATGAGCTTGAGCAAGGTCGATTTGCCGGCCCCGTTCTCGCCGATGATGCCCAGCGATTCACCTTTGCGGACGCTGAAACTGATGTCCTCCAGTACGTTCCATTGCGGAAAGGGCCGGCCCACGAGAATGCGTCCGAACGCGGCCAGGCGAGCGCGGGCATCGCCACTGCGCGGGTAGGCCTTGGCCAGGTGTTCGGCCTGCAGCAGCAACGGACTCACAGGAACTCCCGCACGTAGGGCCGAAAGCGCCGGTACATCAGCCAGGCCAGAACCAGTACCGCAAGGGAAATCAACACCGCACTCCAGGGCCAGAGCACACCCTTGCCGCCCCACAACAGGGGATCGCGGATGCTCAGGGTCAGATCGGTTACGGGATTGATCCACAGCCAGCGTTTGAAACTCTCTGGCAACAGGCTCTGGTCGTACAGGATCGGAGTCAGGAACATCCAGGCCGTCAGCAGGTAGTTCAGAATCTGCTGGGTATCGCGGGCAAACAC
Source organism: uncultured Aquimonas sp. (assembly GCA_964424535.1). GTDB lineage: Bacteria > Pseudomonadota > Gammaproteobacteria > Xanthomonadales > Xanthomonadaceae > Denitratimonas. The sequence continues at coordinate 2,670 of CAYRJS010000120.1, read as the reverse complement.
GTTGGCGATGGCGGTGATCTGGGCCAGGCCCAGGCCCAGCACGAACAGGCCGAACCAGCCCGGCAAGATCGCCAGTACCCAGCTCAGGCTGATCTGTCCCCACCACACCATCAGCAACAATACGACGGCAATGAAGCCCACGCCGTGGATGATGAAAGCCCCGATCACGCGGGCACTGACCACCTGCCAGGTCGAAACCGCGACCTTGCCCAGCAGGCTGGCGGCCTCGGTCAATCCCGTGCTGCCGCGCGCCACGGCTTCGGAAAAGGCAAACCAGGGCCACATGCCCAGGGCCAGAAAGGCGATATAGCCCTGCTCGTCCAGACCCGGCACCCGGGCCTTGAAGATATGCACGAACACGACCGCGAACACCACCAGTTGCAGCAGTGGAGCCAGCACCGCCCACGCCATCCCGAGCACATTGCCGGTGAAGCGCTGGCGCAAATCCTGGGTAACGAGCAGACGGAGCATGGGTGCCTTGGCGGTTGGGGCCGCGTATTATCGCAGGTCGGGCGACAACCTGCGGGGTGCGCCGATCCAATCATTCAACCAACAGGAACCAAGGTATGGAACTCGAAAATGTCCGGGCGGTGGTCAGCGGCGGGGCCTCGGGGCTGGGTTTGGCCACGGCCCGGCGCCTGGTCGCCGGCGGCGGCAAGGTTACCTTGCTCGATCTCAATGACGAAAAAGGCCAGGCTGCTGCCGCCGAACTGGGGTCATCGGCGGCTTACCTGCACCTGGATGTCAGCGATGAAACCGCCGCTACGACCGCCCTGGCTCAGGCCCAGGAACGCATGGGCGGGCTCAATGTGGCGGTTTCCTGCGCCGGCATCATCGGCGCTGGTCGCGCCCTGGGCCGCGAAGGCCCCATGCCGCTGGCGCAATTTTCCAAGACCCTGACCGTCAACCTGGTCGGCAGCTTCAACCTCGCCAAGGCTGCGGCCAACCTGATGCAGCACAATGCCCCCGGCCCCGACAACGAACGCGGGGTGATCGTCAATACCGCTTCAATTGCCGCCTTCGAAGGCCAGATCGGCCAGGCCGCCTATGCCGCGTCCAAGGGTGGCGTGGTCGGCATGACCCTGCCGCTGGCACGTGAATTTGCCCGTATCGGGGTACGGGTGATGACCATCGCTCCCGGCGTTTTCCACACCCCGATGGTCGATGGCATGCCCGAGGCGGTGTACCAGTCGCTGTGCGCGCAGGTGCCCTACCCTTCGCGCCTGGGTGATCCGGGCGAATATGCCGATACCGTGGCTTTTATCCTCGCCAATCGCTATCTCAACGGCGGGGTGATCCGGATCGATGGGGCCATTCGCATGCAACCCAAGTGACGAACCCGACGGTTACCGCGACCGGACAGGACCGGAACCATTGGAGCCGTCCTCCGGTTCGCGGTAAAGTCAGCCTGCAAAACAGGGCCACCGAGACCACACCATGAGCGCAACCAGTCCTACCGCCAATCTGCTTGGCATCACCGGCATTGCCCGCCGTCTGGTGCTGGATGGAGCCTTGACCGAGGCCGACGCCCGCCGCGCCCAGGAAGAGGCCAGCAAGGACCACAAGACCGTGCCGATCTGGCTGGTCGAAAAGAAACTGGTCACCAGCGCCCAGATCGCGATGGCCAATTCGATCGAATTCGGCATGCCCTTGTTCGATCTCAGTGGCATGGACATGAAGCAGGCACCGGCCAAGATGGTGTCCGAACAGACCATGACCACACACCAGGCCCTGCCGCTGTTCAAGCGCGGCAACCGCCTCTACGTGGGCATCGCCGATCCGACCAATATCCGCGGCCTGGACGAGATCAAGTTCCAGACCAACCTGTCGACCGAGGCCATCCTGGTGGATGCCGACCAGTTGCGCCGGGGCATCGAAGCCGCCCTGGCGGCGGTGGAAGAATTCACCATGGACGATGATGATTCCGAGGGTCTGGAGGACCTGGAAGCCTCGTCCGGAGACGATGAGGAAACCGATGCGGGCGGTGTCGACGCCCGTGGCGATGACACCCCGGTAGTGAAGTTCGTCAACAAGATGCTGCTGGATGCGATCAAGCGCGGGGCTTCGGACATCCATTTCGAACCCTACGAAAACGAATACCGGGTGCGCTACCGCATGGACGGCATCCTGCGCACCGTGGCCAAGCCGCCGTTGAAGCTCAATCCGCGCATTTCCTCGCGCATCAAGGTGATGAGCGGGCTGGATATCGCCGAACGCCGGATTCCGCAGGACGGACGCATCAAGCTCAACATCTCCAAGACCAAGTCGATGGACTTTCGTGTCAGCGTCTGCCCGACCCTGTTCGGGGAAAAAAGCGTGCTGCGCGTACTTGATGGTGGCGCCGCCAAGCTCGGCATCGACATGCTGGGTTACGAGGACGAGCAGAAGGAATTGTTCCTCAACGCCATCCACAATCCCTACGGCATGGTGCTGGTGACCGGCCCGACCGGCTCGGGCAAGACGGTGTCGCTGTACACCGCGCTCAATATCCTCAACGACGACACCCGCAACATCTCCACGGTGGAAGACCCGGTGGAAATCCGCGTCTCGGGCATCAACCAGGTGCAGCAGAACGAAAAGCGCGGCATGACCTTCGCCGCCGCCCTGCGCAGCTTCCTGCGCCAGGATCCGGACGTGGTGATGGTGGGCGAAATCCGTGACCTGGAAACC
>CAYRJS010000119.1:0-7882 GCA_964424535.1 uncultured Aquimonas sp. | reverse complement strand
GGGTTCCGGTGTAAACTGTGCCGCTTTCATGATCGTTTGCAGGAGTTTCGAGCATGTCCTTGTCTGAAGAACAGGTACGCGCCGTACTGGCCACCGTAGTGGATCCCCATACCGGCAAGGATCTGGTCGCCAGCGGGCAGGTGCGGGGTATTGGCATCGATGCGGACAAGGTGGCAGTGGAACTGATGTTGGGGTATCCGGCTGCCGGTTGGCAGGACGCCTTCGCCAGTGAGGTGGAAGCGACGCTTGAAGCCGCGCCCGGGATTGCCAAAGCCAGTGTCTCGATCAGCTCCAAAGTCGTGGCGCACAAGGTGCGTGAAACCCTGAGCCCCCTGGCTCGGGTCAAGAACATCATCGCCGTGGCTTCGGGCAAGGGTGGGGTGGGCAAATCCACCACTGCCGTCAATCTGGCCCTGGCTCTTGCGGCTGAAGGCGCCAGGGCAGGTGTGCTCGATGCCGATATCTATGGCCCCAGCATCCCCTTGATGCTGGGCATCAAAGGTCGACCCGAAGCGATTGAAAACAAGCATATCGTGCCGATGCAAGCCCATGGCATCCAGGCCATGTCGATCGGTTTTCTGATCGGCGAGGATACGCCCATGATCTGGCGCGGCCCCATGGTGACCCAGGCCATGCAGCAGTTGCTCAATGACACCGCTTGGCAGGATCTGGACTATTTGATCATCGACCTGCCGCCCGGCACCGGCGACATCCAGTTGACCTTGTGCCAGAAGGTGCCGGTATCCGGCGCCCTGATCGTGACCACCCCGCAGGACATCGCCCTGCTGGATGCCCGCAAGGCCCTGAAGATGTTTGAAAAGGTCGAAGTGCCGGTGCTCGGCATCGTCGAGAACATGGCCATGCACACCTGTTCCAACTGTGGCCACGTCGAGCATATCTTCGGCAGTGGCGGTGGCGAGCGCATGGCCGAGCAATACGGCGTGCCCCTGCTGGGCTCCCTGCCGCTGGATATCCGCATCCGCGAAGAAGTCGATGGCGGCAATCCCACGGTCGTGGCCGAACCCGAATCCAATGTGGCCATGGCCTATCGCACGATTGCCCGCAATGCTGCTGGTCGCCTGGCGCTACGAGCCAGGAACAAGTCCATCGGCTTTCCCAAGATCGTGGTGCAGAACACCTGATTTCTTGTGGGTGCTGCCTCAATCCATGTTGGGCAATGCGACACCGCCACGCTCCAGTGTCTCGATCAAAGGGCGAAGATGGTTCTTGTAGGGTAGCCATTTAGGTGTTTCCCGTTGTGTAACACCCTCGCGTACCTGTACAGAGCTGGCGGTGGAAACGGCACGTTGACTGTTGCGCGGATCCGTCATCGCGGGTGAGTAAGCGAGCCCGCAAAAATCGGTGACTTGGCGCATTACTATCTCTGTGTTCCGGGTAAGCTCGGCATAGGAAACATCCAAGATCCAATCAGGCCAACGAGCACGCCAATGAGCCATCAAACGTCGGTATTGGATAAAGTAATTTCCTAGCTCGTGTTGGTCGTATGACCAGGAATTGATGTCGGAATATAGTTCGCGCAGATTCGAAAAACAGGTCTCGATCGGATCGCGCACCAAGTGCAGGATCCGAGCTTGTGGAAGAGCGTTGAAGATGAAGCCGATATTGAGAAAATTGGCAGGCAGCTTGTCGGTGAAATGAGTTGCCTTGTCATCAATCCGCCAAGCCAGGTCGCTCATGTAGCGCTGCCCGACCTCTGTCATGTCCATGTTGGCCAGTCGTGCCACATGAAGCACGTCGATGGCATCCTTGCTGTAGTGGTTTGCCGCATAGCGCAAAGCGCATGGGAAATCGAAGAGTTCACCGAGGCTGTTCACGGATGCGTTGGTACCCAGTAATTGTTCCAACAAAGTGGTTCCGGATCGGTGCATGCCGACGATGAAAATCGGTGTTTTGCCCAATTTATGATTTATCTGGCTAGAACCTGTGTGCGTGGAGGTCAGCGCGTCGACGAGTTTGGTGGCTGCGTTCGGATCATGGTCGAAGGTACTTCGCCTTGCCCTGCACATAAGTTCCAATGCCATCCATGCCTGTTCATGGTCGCCGATATCATCCAATTCCTTGTGCAGGGCACGGGCCATGGCCGCAGTATTCTGAGAGTCGAGATTGGTCGTTGCCATGATTTTTTTCATGGCTTCGACGTGATTGGATAGCCGTGTCTGCCGGGTCAGGCGTGACAGCATCCACCATGCGATCCCGATTCGCGGGTTGTGCTTAAGGACTTGTTCGAAATGCCGACTGGCTTCATCAGTGTTTCCGTGATGAGCCAATAGTTGGCCGTAGGTCAGACGGATGCCGGGATGTTTGGGGGCCTGGGCAAAGGCAGCTTCTGCGCAGCGTAGTGCTTGACCAAACTCATTGGCATTGCTCAGTTGCCGGGCACATTCCACCAGCACCATGGATGAAGTCTGCTTATCGGCTAGCAACCGCGAAGCCAGTTCGTGCAACATCTGGATTCGGTTGAACGTACGCAAGCGCCGAATCAGGTCTAGCAACAATCGCGGGTCTTTGGAACGGGTTGCCAGCGTTTTTCGAGCCCAGGCATCAGCTTCACGACAATCATCCAAAAAGGACTCAACGTAGGAAAGCTGAAGCATTGCTTCGGCATTGTTCGGCTCAGCCGAAAGTACGTTTAGGTAGGCCTGTCGAGCCTGGTGCCAGTTGCCGTTTTCAAAGGCATCCTTGGCTTGAATCATGGAAAGGCGCGGGGAAGCTGTATTCATGTCATTCGAGCTTGTAGTTTGCATAAAAAAACCGGCCCTCTTGCGAAGGCCGGTTCAATGTTACTGCGTTTTAACGCCGTGACGATCAGTAATCGTAAGACAACGTCAACATCATTGAGCGTGGAGCTTGGCGACTGCCATAATTTCCAGCCGGCATCATAAACGTATTGCTGACTACATACGGATCTGCTTCTGAAGTAACGTCGTACTGAACGGCTTCTTGCACGTTGAAGACATTGAACACTTGCAGGCTAGCCGACAGCCTGTTGTTGAGGAAAGCCGGCGTATAAGTCAAGCCCATGTCAAGAGTGCGGGTCCAGGGCGTACGCTTGCTGCCAGGTGTCCAGATTTCGCCAAAGCAGGTGTGGTACGAGGAGCCGTATCCGATGCTATCAGCATCTGCCGATGTTTCGTCAATACTACCATCAGGGTTGTAATAGCCTAGGCAACTAACAGGCATGCCGTCTTGGATGCGGAGGTTGCCGCTCAACACCAGTTCAGGTGTCAAAGCATAGCTGCCGCGGATCTTGAAGGTGTGACGATGGTCATTGGCCATGTAACCTTCAGCATAACGCATCAGATAGAACGAATCCCAGTCCTGGGTTTTGGAAATGTCGGCCTGACCGAATTCGGACTTAACCTGACCTTCGGTATTACCCTTACTCTTGCTGTAGGTGTAGTCGACTCGGAATTCCCATGTTCCGTCGAACGGGCGGGCCAAGAACAAGTCAAGCGCGTTGTATCGACGTTTGATCTTGCCTTCGAAGCCAAGCTGTTCAGAACTGATTACAACGTTTTGATAACCTCCAGCCAACTCAGTCCCGTTGACAATCGGCAGGCTGTAGGTATTGGTACCACCGGGATTGAACATGTAGCAGTAAGACACTTGGACTTGCCCAAGCGCTGCGCTTTCTGCCAAGAACTTGCCATCAACGTAGTCATACGGTTCGAGGCCTGCAGCATCCATGAACACATAAGGATCACAGAAATCATCGACCGAGGACTTCAGGGCGCGATTGGTAAGCTTGGCTCCCCATAGCCAGGATGAACCCAGTTCCGATTCAAGGCCAAGGATATATTCGTCCGAATAGATATACTTCAAGTCGGACGGAGCAAAGCTATTTGGATCAGGTGGGATACCGATTTCACCATTAGCCGAAACGTAGCCAGGGCTAGGTCCTCCACCAATACCTGGAATCTCCTGCAGACCGGTTGGTGCGCCGTTGTTGTCGATGCCGGTGTAGGTGTAATACTTGTATGAGTAATTTGATGACGATGCACCACGACGTGCCATGCTGTTGGGCAGAGCAAGGAAGTAGCGGCCAGCGTTAGCAAATACCTTGGTTGATGAATCACCCATCACATCCCATACCATACCCAGACGCGGTGCCCATTGATCCTTGCCTTTCATATAGGCAACGCCGCCATCATTCTTGTTGGTGAATTGGTCATGGCGGACACCAAGTGACAGCAGCAAGTTGTCAGTTACCTGCCAACGGTCTTCGATATACTGTGCATCTTGTATCAGTGACGAAGCGTAGGCATCGGTGTATTTGTAGTCACGAACCCAGTAACCGTTACCACCTGCAGGACCGACCCCTAGTGCAGCGTTGACATTGGCTGTGCCACTGGTTGCCTTTCCGTACTGCCACAACTGGGCCACCTGGGCCGTACCATCACGGAGTGCCTCGAATTTCATGTTGTCGACACCGAAGGCGAGAGTGTGATCGCCCAAAACCCATTCCAGATCAAGACGCAGGCCCTCGGTGGTGCTATGCGAATCGATTGCAGTGTAGTCTGGTTGATTGTTGGTAATCGGCGTGCCACCCGTGATGCCAGGATCCTGAGCTGTGGCGCCAGCAACGTATGGCATGCCGGGGATGAGCGCAGGATTGATCTCGTCGTGCTTGAAGTTGCCACGCCCATACTGGGCGCTGAGAGTCAAGGTGTCCGAGAGATAACCAGTGTACTTCAGGGTTTGGTATTCATAGGAGTCATTGACTGGTGTTACCAGCGTGGAAAGCTTGTTGCCCTTAGTCTGACTTGCAAAGTCGTAAGCATAAAGGTCGCCTTCAGACTCGTACTTCCGATTCAAGAAGGTATATTCGAGCAAATGATCGTTAGTGATGTTCCAATCCAGTTTTGCGTAGATCTTCGGGTCGGTAGCTTTGCTATCCGAGTAAGAAGTCCCTGTGTGAACCGGCATGGCGATAGAATCAGTGCGGGAATACTCGCCGCCAAGAAAGAAGAACAGGCGATCTTGAAGAATAGGGCCACTGATGTAAGCAGTATAAGTCGAGTTGGTATTTTCGTTGCCACGACCGCGTGAACGAAGTGTCCCAGCCAGAGCCGGGTTCAGATACTCATACTGGTAAGGTTGTCCAGTCTCTGGGTCGTTTGGAATGTTCGGATTGGCATTGGCATCGTCAAAGCTCATGTTCGGATAGTACTCATCAACGCGATCCGAACGCAGAGATTGTGGTGTCCAGGCGATTTGACCACCAAATGACCATTCGTTGGTGCCGCGCTTGCCGATTTGACTGATGACGCCACCATCGGATCGACCGTACTTCGCGCTGTAACCGCCGGTATAGGTTTCTTGCTGATCGATCATCATGAACGGCAAGCTATGACCGCCAAGGTTGCTGACGGGGTTGCCACTGAAGAAGCCGTTGATGTAGTAAGCATTCTCTGATACGCCAGCGCCACCAAAAGAGATCAGGCCGCCGAAGTTACGCGCATTGCTCTGCACGGCACCTGGAGACAGCAGGGCGATGGCCTCGGCTGAACGGCGCATGGGCAGACGTGCCAATTCTTGAGAAGTGATCACCGTACGCGTGTCAACAGCCGTGATGTCGATAGGCGCGACTGCAGAGGAGAGTACGACGACGGATTCCAAGGTTTGGGCAGTGTCGAATGACACATTGGTTGCAGCACCCACGGTCAACATAACCTGGCGCGAACCTATCGTTTGCCCGCTATGTTGGGCGTTGACGGTGTATTCGCCCAAGGGAAGAGAGCTGACATTGTAACGACCGTTCACGTCCGCAGTGACGGTACGGCTGAGGCCAGTCTTGCTGGTAATAGTGACCGTCGCGCCAGCTGGAGCCGTGCCGTAGACGCCGCCTGTAGTGCTTTGTGCCTGTACGCCACCGGCAAAGCAAAGCCCCAGTGCAAGCGTCAATGCGCTTCGCTTCAGGCCTTTGGTGAGATAGTTAGAAGCCATTGTTGTGTAACCCCCATCGGGTAAGATTGATCGTGAAAAAAGATCGTCGCCATCTAACATGCACGACTCGTTAACTATACCGATTGAACGAACCTTTAACAAGTGCCGCTACCCCTTGCCCTGCATGGCTTTTGAGCCAGGTCAGGAGGTCAATGCCGGATGGTTCTGGCGGGGTTTACAGGGTAATTCGGAGGGGTATGGCGATGAGGTGGTTTTATGCTGCGTCGCAACATGCTAGCCTGCCGGCGTGTCCATTTTGAAAAGCCACCAATCCATGGCGCGTGCATACAATTTCAGTGCGGGTCCGGCTGGTTTGCCCGAAACCGTGTTGCGACAGGCCCAGACGGAATTGCTGGAATGGGGTGATGAAGCGGCGTCGGTGATGGAAATCTCGCACCGCAGCAAGCCTTATATGGCGATGGCCGAGCAGGCCCGGCAGGATTTGCGTGATCTGCTGGCGATCCCGGGCAGTCACGAAGTGCTGTTCCTGCAAGGTGGGGCGACCCAGCATTTCGCCCAGATCCCGATGAATCTGGCGCAGCCGGGACAGACGGCTGATTACATCGTCACCGGCCAATGGAGCCGCAAGGCGGCCGAGGAAGCCCGCTTCTTCGTCCAGCCGCAGATTGCGGCCAGCAGCGAAGCCGATGGTTTTCGTTCGATTCCATCCCGAGATGACTGGCAGTTGCGCGAGGATTCGGCCTTTGTCCATATCGCCTCGAACGAAACCATCCACGGCGTGGCCTTCCATCAGACTCCGGACGTTGGCGAGGTGCCGCTGGTGGCGGACATGTCCTCGGATATCCTTTCGCGGCCTCTGGATGTGTCGCGCTACGGGGTGATCTATGCCGGCGCCCAGAAGAACATCGGGCCTTCCGGGCTGGTACTGGTGATCGTGCGCAAGGATCTGTTGGCACGCAGTGCCGGGCGCTTGCCGCGCATCTTCGACTATGCCGCTCATGCCGAGGCCGGTTCCCTGCTGAATACGCCGCCGACCTTTGCCTGGTATCTGGCTGGACTGGTGTATCGCTGGCTCAAGGACCAGGGCGGCCTGGACGCGATGGCACAGCGCAATCAGCACAAGGCCGCGACCTTGTATGCCGCCATCGATGGTTCCGGTGGGTATTATCGCAACGACGTCGAAACGTCGGCGCGGTCGCTGATGAACGTGCCTTTCTTCCTGCATGATGCAGCACTGGATGCTGTATTCCTGCAAGAATCACGGGCAGCAGGGCTGCTGGCGCTCAAGGGTCATCGGGTTCTGGGGGGCATGCGGGCTTCGTTGTACAACGCCATGCCACAGGCCGGGGTCGAGGCCCTGGTCAGCTTCATGCGTGAGTTTGCGGCGCGCCATGGCTGATGCGTGATCGGCTTGCGGCATCATTGGAAGAGCGTGAAAACCCGACGGAATCGCAGGTTCCGGTGCGATTGAAGGCAAGGACAGGATCAAGATGGCAAGCAGGCAATTCGACAAGAACAAGCCAGCCGACACGTCGGCGCAAGCGGCCGCAAAGACACCGGCACTGGATGATGTACGCGCCCGCATCGACACGATCGACCGCCAGATCCAGGGCCTGATCGCCGAACGTGCCCATTTCGCCCTGCAAGTCGGCAAGGCCAAGGGCAAGCTGGCGGCAGCGGTGGATTATTACCGGCCCGAGCGCGAAGCCCGGGTCCTGCGCATGGTGGTGGATCGCAACGAAGGCCCGCTGTCGGACGAACTTCTGGTGCACGTGTTTCGTGAAATCATGTCGGCCTGCCTGGCCCAGCAGGAGCCGCTCAAGATCGGCTACCTCGGACCGGAAGGTACTTTCAGTCAGCAGGCCGTGCTCAAGCACTTTGGTCGCTCTGCCCACGGCCTGCCACTGGCGAGCATCGAGGAAGTGTTCCAGGAAGTGGAAAACGGCACCGCCGA
>CAYRJS010000118.1:6547-7882 GCA_964424535.1 uncultured Aquimonas sp. | reverse complement strand
GTGCGCGCCCTGCTGCGCCCGGCCGTGCTGATCCCCGAATCCAAGCGCCTGGATGTCTTGCTCAAGGAATTTCGCCTGACTCGCAATCACATGGCCATCGTCATGGACGAATACGGCGGTGTTGCCGGTTTGATCACGATCGAGGACGTGCTGGAACAGATCGTGGGCGAGATCGACGATGAATACGACGACGATCCGCAGCAGCAGATCCAGGCCCTGGCCAACGGCCAGTTCCTGCTCGATGCCCTGACTCCGATCGAGGATTTCAACGAACGCTTCCAGGCGCATTTCGACGACAGCGAATACGACACCCTGGGCGGCATGCTGGCAGCGGCCATTGGCCATCTGCCGGAAACCGATGAGGAAATCCGCATTGATCGCTTCGTGTTTCGTGTCGCCCAAGCCGATGGCCGACGGGTCCACAGTCTGGGCATGCGCATCCAGGATGATCCCTGAAGCCGTGTTTCTGGATGCAAGACGATGGACCATCACCCGGCAACCGCGATGAACCGGCTCTCGCCCCTACTGTGGCTGATCGTGTTGATCGGCGCGTGGTTGTCGCCCGCTTTTGCCCAGGAACTGCCCGCACCCGAGCCTGACACGCCAGCCCCGCGCATCGGTCTTTTGACCATGAGCCCCGGTGAGGAATACTGGTCACGCTTTGGCCATAACGCGATCCTGGTCGAAGACCCTGTCCGTGGCCTGCGCCTGTCCTACAACTACGGCTATTTCGATTTTGACCAGCCCGGTTTTTTCTGGCGTTTTGCCCGTGGCCAGATGCGCTACCAGTTGGTGGTGATGCCGGTGGAAGACGACCTGCGCACCTATGCCACCGAAGGTCGGGGTGTGCAGTTGCAATGGCTGGCACTGGCACCAGACCAGGCCCGCGAACTGGCCCGTTTCCTGGACTGGAATGCCCGCCCGGAAAATGCCGAGTACACCTACGACTACTTCACCAGCAACTGTTCCACCCGCGTCCGCGATGCCCTGGATCAGGCCCTGGGTGGCGCCTTGTCCAAACAGTTGTCCGGGGCTTCACACGGCCTGACCTATCGCAGCGAAGCCCTGCGCCTGGGGGCCGATGTGCCCTGGCTGTATCTGGGCATGCATGCTGCTCTTGGCCCTCGCGCCGATCGTCCCTTGTCGATCTGGGATGAAGCCTTCGTGCCGCAACGCCTGGCCGCTGCTCTGGAGCGTGCCCGTGGCAGCGATGGCCAGCCCCTGGTCACGCAAACCCACGCCCTGATGCCCGATCGCTTGGGATTGGAACAATCCCAGCCCCCACAACGACGTGGCCTGTTTGCCACAGCCGGTATCGGCTTTGCCATCGTGTTG
>CAYRJS010000118.1:0-6447 GCA_964424535.1 uncultured Aquimonas sp. | reverse complement strand
CATTGACCCCCCTGAACAGGGGGCTGCAACGACCCTGGTGGTCCGGGATGATGCCGACATTCCGCTTCCACAGGAGTCCACCATGCATCGCACCCTTGTTGCCACCGCCCTGACTTTGGCTTTGATTCCATTCGTACACGCCCAGGAGGCCGCCAACACCCATAGCGGCAACTGGTGGGATCCGGCTGATGGCGGCTGGGGCGTGGCCACGCTGGACCAGGGCAATATCCTGGGTCCGTACTGGTTTTCCTACGACGACGAAGGCCGTCCGACCTGGCTGATGGGCATCGGTCTGCCACAGGACGATGGCAGTTACGCTGGCGATCTGTACCGCTTTACCGGCCTGCCCTTCCAGGCCATCGCTGATGCTCCCTCGATCACCAGCGAAGAAAAAGTCGGCAGCATCCATCTGGACTTTGGCGCCGATCCCCATGCCATGGCCTTTACCACCGTCATCGACGGCCAGACCGTCACCCGTGATCTGACCCGCTTCGATTTTGGCGGCAAGGATGTGGTCTGCGCAGGGATCGCTGCCGCTGACGCCAACGAAGATATGAACAACTACACCGATATGTGGTGGGAACCGGCCACCACCGGCTGGGGTATCAACGTCATCCATCTGGACGAGCGCATCTACGGCCAGTGGTACACCTACGAGACCCCGGACCAGCCAGTCTTCATGACCCTGGGTCTGGAGCGTCAGGGCGATGGCAGTTATCTGGGTTCGGTCTATCGGCAAAACGATGGCGGTCGCCCTTTCCGCTCGCCCAGCAAGGATGGTTCTGAACCGGGTGCGGAAGTGGTCGGCACCGCCTCATTGCTGTTTCTCGATGGCCAGCATGCCGAATTCGACTACGTGATTGACGAGCACGAAGGCCACCACGACCTGATCCGTTTCCAGTTCGGCGACATGGCCAATCAATGCACGGTCCAGCCTTACGCCACCGATGATGGCGACAATGGGGGTGATGACGGTGACGACGACAACGATGACGGCGGCAACGGCGGAGATGACGGCGGTGATATCGCCGGCCAACTGTGCACCCCGGCCTACGCCATCGGTGACAGCCGCACCCTGCGCAGCCTCGAAGGCGAAGGCGCCGACCCCTATGTGTTCACCGAAACGATCACCGGCACGGCCAGTTTCAACGGCCAGGATGGCCTGCGCCAGACCGTAAGCCACGCAGGCTACGCCGGTGATGGCCGCTACGCCTACAACTACCTCGGCAACGGCGACAACACCATCCTGTCCTTCGGCGCCGAAGCCCTTGAGCCTGGCACCGACACGGTCATTTCCACCAGCAAGAACGATCCGGCCCGGGTCGAGGCACCGCGTTACTTCACCACCGGTGAGACCGTGGCCCTGGACTATGGCGTCAATTCAACTGGTTCCATGCAAGGGGTGCAGGTGCAGACCCGGACCGACCTGAAAACCACCTATCGCCTGGTCGGCATGGAAACGGTCACGGTCCCGGCCGGCTCCTTCACCGCCTGCAAGCTCGAATTCACCCTGGACTCGAAATCCGTCACCGACATGAGCGTGGGCGGCTCCATCACGATAGATGTGCAGAAAACCGGTTTCATCTGGAGTGATCCGGTCTTCGGCATGGTCAAGGAGGTCTTTGAAGGCACGTCCAAGACCACCGCCTACGGCACCACCACCACGGCGGAAACCTTCGATAAGCAGGAACTGCTGGAAGCCACGATGGCTGGCAACCACACCCCGTAACGACAAAAACCGAAAGCGCCCCGCAAACCCCGGTTCGGACCCAGATTCGACCCGGGGTTTGTTTTGCCATGGCGAAAATCGGCGCATTCATCGCCTCAGAGCATAGAGAATTTCCTGGACGTTGAGCCAAACTGAACTGGGCTTTTCCCAAGGCGGGTCATTTCATCAGGCAATCGCTATAATTGCGCGCTGTCGTTCGCTTTTTCCGGCGGCGGCATGTCACCCTCCCCCTTCCCTGTCGTTCAACGCCGGTAGCGCCGGTCTTGGCAAGGTCATCGTGAGCAGCGTCCTACAACAATTCCAGCAATCATCCCCTCTGGCCGGCGGCAACGCCGATTATGTCGAAAGTCGTTACGAGGATTGGCTTGCCGATCCGGATTCGGTGTCGCCGGAGTGGAAAAAATACTTTGAAGCCTTCAAGGGTCGTGAAGCCGGCGATGTACCCCATTCGGTGGTCCAGCATCGCATCGCCCTGGCGGCCCAGGTCGCCGCCCGTTTGGGACCCAGCGCGGTTGTCAGTGATGCCTACTCGGAAAGTCAGGGTGGGGTACGCAAGCTGGTGACGGCTTACCGCTCGCGTGGTCATCTGGGTGCCGATCTGGACCCTCTGGGCATGGCTGCCAAACTGCCCGCGCCCGATCTGGATCTGCCGTTCCACGGTCTGTCCGAGGCCGATCTGGATGTGGAATACACCACCGGCACGTTTTTCGGGGCCGAGCGCATGCTCCTGCGCGATCTGCTGGCGTCCTTGCGGGCGACCTACAGCAGCACCATCGGCGCCGAGTTCATGCATATCTCCGATGCCGCCCGGCGCAACTGGATCTACAAGCGCATGGAACGGGCCGGCGGCACCTTCGGTTTTTCCAATGACCAGAAAAAGCACCTGCTGGAACGCCTGACCGCGGCCGAGGGCCTGGAGCGCTATCTGCATACCAAGTTCGTCGGCCAGAAGCGGTTTTCCCTGGAAGGCGGCGACAGCCTGATCCCGCTGCTGGACACGGTGATCGAGCGTTCCGGCGAAGCCGGCATCAAGGAACTGGTGATCGGCATGGCCCACCGCGGCCGTCTCAACGTGCTGGTCAACACCATGGGCAAGCCGCCGAACAAGCTGTTCGACGAATTCCAGGGCAAGTTCGACCACACCGATCAACCGGATCACTCCGGCGACGTCAAATACCACATGGGCTTTTCCTCGGACATCGAAACCCGGGCAGGTTCGGTGCATCTAGCTCTGGCCTTCAACCCTTCGCATCTGGAAATCGTCAACCCCGTCGTGGCCGGTTCGGTCCGCGCCCGCCAGGTTCGCCGTGATGATGCTGGCCGCGACCAGGCCATGCCGATCCTGATCCACGGCGATGCCTCTTTCTCCGGCCAGGGCGTAGTGATGGAATCGCTACAGATGTCGCAGGCTCGCGGCTTCGCCGTCGGCGGCGCCCTGCACGTCGTGGTCAACAACCAGATCGGCTTCACCATCAGCCGCCCCGACGATGCCCGCTCCACGCTGTACAGCACCGATGTCGCCAAGTTCGTGGGCGCGCCGGTGTTCCACGTCAATGGCGATGACCCCGAAGCGGTCGCCTTCGTGGCCCAGATGGCCTTCGATTACCGGCGCGAGTTCAAGGCCGACGTGGTCATCGATCTGGTCTGCTATCGCCGCCACGGCCACAACGAGGCCGATGAGCCGGCGGCCACGCAACCGTTGATGTACGACAATATCCGCCACCGCAAGACCACCCGCGAACTGTATGCCGAACGCCTGGAACGGGCCGGCACGATTGTCTCAGGCGAGGCCAAACAAATCGCCGACGCCTATCGCGACAAGCTCGATCAGGGTGTGGTGACCACCCGCCTGGCGGCTCCGGATGCCAGTGTGAAAACCGTGGACTGGCTGCCATTCCTCAAGGGCAGCCTGGCCGAGGAACCCCGCACCGGCGTACTGCGTTCACAACTGGAAGAACTGGCACGCGCCATCACCACCGTGCCTGAAGACATCAAGCTGCACCCGCGCGTGGCCAAGATCTACGCCGACCGGGTCAAGATGGCAGCCGACGAACAACCTGGCGACTGGGGCTTTGCCGAGAACCTGGCCTACGCCAGCCTGCTCAAGGAGGGCTATCCCTTGCGTCTGGTCGGTCAGGATTCCGGACGTGGCACCTTCTTCCACCGCCACGCCGTGCTCCATGATCAGGACACCGGCAAGCTTTATCTGCCGCTGGCGCAACTGGTCAACAATCCCGAGCACGTCACCATCATCGACTCCCTGTTGAGCGAGGAAGCGGTGATGGCCTACGAATATGGCTACGCCACCTCCGATCCGTACACCATGACCATCTGGGAAGCCCAGTTTGGTGACTTCGCCAACGGCGCCCAGGTCGTGATCGACCAGTTCATCAGTTCTGGTGAAGCCAAGTGGGGCCGTTTGTGCGGATTGATGCTGTTCCTGCCACACGGTTACGAAGGCCAAGGTCCGGAGCACAGCTCCGCGCGCCTGGAGCGCTTCTTGCAACTGTGCGCGCTGGACAACATGCAGGTGGTGGTACCGACCACCCCGGCCCAGGCCTTCCACATGATCCGCCGGCAGATGAAGCGCTCCACGCGCAAGCCGCTGGTGGTGATGACGCCCAAATCCCTGCTGCGCCACAAGCTCGCCATTTCCAGTCTGGACGAATTGGCCAACGGCCAGTTCCAGCGCCTGATTCCGGACAGCTTCGCTACCGATCCGGGCAAGGTCAAACGCATCATCGCCTGCTCGGGCCGGGTCTATTACGACCTGCTCGAAGAAGCCGGCAAGCGTGAGCTGACCAATGTCGCCCTGGTGCGCGTGGAGCAGCTGTATCCCTTCCCGCGTGAGGAACTGGTGGCTGAAATCAAGCGCTTCCCCAAGGCCACCGACCTGGTCTGGTGCCAGGAAGAGCCGATGAACCAGGGTGCCTGGTACCAGATCCAGCACCACTTGCGCTTCTGCCTGCAGGGCAAGCAAAAACTCAGCTACACCGGACGGGTACGTTCGCCAGCCCCGGCTGCCGGTCATCACGACATGCACGTGGCCGAACAGGCCCGTCTGGTCGAAGATGCCCTGGTCGCGCCGTTGAATGGCGATTACGTGGCCGAATGACCCTCACGCAACCCTGACACTTGCCTGATTAAGGACGAAACCGATGTCCATCGAACTCAAAGTCCCGGTCCTGCCGGAATCCGTCTCTGACGCCACCATTGCCGACTGGCACAAGAAAGTGGGCGACGCCGTTGCCCGCGACGAAAACCTGGTCGATCTTGAAACCGACAAGGTCGTGCTGGAAGTGCCCTCCCCGGTCGATGGCGTGCTCAAGGAAATCCGTTTCCAGTCCGGCGACACGGTCACCTCCGAGCAGATCATTGCCGTGATCGAAGAAGGTGCGGCAGCGGCAGCCCCGGCCAAGGCCGAAGAACCGGCAGCCAAGGCGGCCCCGGCCAAGACTGAAGCTGCCAAGCCGGCCGCACCTGCTGCTGCCGCTCCGGCCGCTGCAGCTCCAGCCACTACCGCGGAACTGCCGCCCGGTGCGCGCTTCACCGCCGCCAGCAACCAGGTTGATCCGGCCCAGGTCGCCGGCAGTGGCCGCCGCGGTGCCGTCACCAAGGAAGACATCCTCAACCACATGCGCAATGCCCCCACCGGCAGCGGCGCCCGCCCGGAAGAGCGCGTGCCGATGACCCGCATCCGCAAGCGCATCGCCGAACGCCTGATGCAATCGAAAAACTCGATCGCGATGCTGACTTCGTTCAACGAGGTCAACCTGGGCAAGGTCATGCAGATGCGCAAGCAGTTGCAGGAAGCCTTCGTGGCCGAACACGGCATCAAGCTCGGTTTCATGAGCTTCTTCGTCAAGGCCGCCGCCGAAGCCCTCAAGCGTCGTCCGGTGATCAACGCTTCGGTCGATGGCGATGACATCATCTACCACGGCTACGCCGATATCTCGATCGCCATCTCCACCGATCGCGGCCTGGTCACGCCGGTGCTGCGCAACGCCGAGCGCATGAGCTTTGCCGAAGTCGAACAGTCCATCGCCGACTACGCCAAGGCTGCGCGCGAAGGCGGTCTGAAGCTGGAAGACCTGCAAGGCGGCACCTTCACCATCACCAATGGCGGCACTTTCGGTTCGCTGCTGTCCACCCCGATCGTGAACCCGCCGCAGTCCGCCATCCTGGGCATGCACACCATCAAGGAACGTCCCATCGTCGAAAACGGCCAGGTCGTCATCGCCCCGATGATGTACATCGCCATCTCCTACGATCACCGCATCATCGACGGCAAGGACGCAGTCCTGTTCCTGGTGGACATCAAGGATCAGCTGGAAAACCCGCACCGGATGCTGCTCGGGCTTTGAGCCCGAGCGTGATTGGTGATTCGGGATTGATGATTCGCAACAGCCAAAAGCTCGCGTCTCCCCGCTCTTTCGAATCACGAATTGCCAATCAGCCATGAGCGCCAGAAAAGCGTGATTCGTGATTCGGAATTGGTGATGCGCAACAGCCAAAAGTTCGCGACACCCTGTTCTTTCGAATCACGAATTGCCAATCACCAATCACGGAAATCAGAGCAATGAGCGAACAATTCGATGTCATCGTCATCGGCGGTGGTCCGGCTGGTTATCACGCTGCGATCCGGGCGGCGCAACTGGGTTTGAAGACGGCCTGTGTGGACGCGGCTCTGGGCAAGGATGGCAAGCCGGCGCTGGGTG
>CAYRJS010000117.1:0-7888 GCA_964424535.1 uncultured Aquimonas sp. | reverse complement strand
CCCAGATAGGTCAGGGTGAGGATGGCGCCGTTGCGCTTGGCCATCAGCGGGCGTGCGGCCTTGGCCACGGCCGCCAGGCTGTAGGCCGAGATATCCAGGGCGATGCCGAAACTTTCCCGGGTCAGGTTGTCGAGAAACCCGCCGTCCAGGGTTTCACGCGGGGCAAAACCGACGGAATGGACCAGAATATCGAGCCCGTCCCAACGCTTGCCCAGTTCCTGGAATACGGCTTCGACCTGGGCGTCATCGGCGACATCCAGCGGCAGCACGATATCCGAGCCGTACTCTGCCGCGGCTGCTTCCACGCGCGACTTGAGCTTGTCGTTCTGATAGGTGAAGGCCAGTTCCGCGCCTTCTCGACGCATGGCCTCGGCGATGCCGTTGGCGATGGAACGCTGGCTGGCGATACCGATGATGAGGGCGCGTTTGCCTGCAAGAAAACCCATGGTTTGTCTCCTGGAGCGGGCAGGCCGGACGTCCGGACCTGCGGGATGAAAAGATGTAGTTTGACCGGTCGCAGGTCACGGTGCCAGACGGATGCGCTGGCCGGGGCGCAGGATCGAGCGCATGTTGAGCCCGTTGAGTTGCAGCAAGGTCCTGAGCGCGACCCCGTGACGGCGGGCGATGGCACCCAGGGTATCGCCGGGCTGGATCACATAGCTCGATTGCGCCGGCAGGGGCTCGGTTTTTGGGGTGGGAACAAAGGGCAGCTCCAGGTCATCCAGATTCGTGGCCAGGGAGGCTGGCAGTAACAGGCTGCGGGGTGCATCGCTGGCGATGAATCCGTGGCGGAAAGCCGGATTGAGCTGGGTCAGCAGGCTGGAGGAGATGGCGTTGTGTTCGGCAATGGCGGACAGCGAGGATTGCCCCGGTTTGAGCTGGATCGAAACCAGCGGATCCACCGCCTGATGCTCGCTCAGGGGGATGCCAAAGCGTTCCGGTTCGCTCAGAAGGCAGGCCAGAGCCTCGATCTTGGCCAGATGCTCGAAGGTAATGGCCGGCAAGCCGGCGGGTTGGCGGCGACTGAGGGAAAAGTTGTCCGAGTCGGTCTGGCCGATGAGTTTTTTGACCCGATACGGGCCGGCATTGTAGGCCGCCGTGGCCAGGCGCCAATCGCCGAACTGGTTGTGCAGTTGCGCCAGATAGCGCAGGGCCGCATCGGTCGAGGCGATGGGATCCATGCGGGCGTCGTAACGGTTGGTGATCGGCAGATCCAGGGTGTGGGCCGTGGATCTACCAAATTGCCAGACCCCGACGTGATCGCCAGCGCCGCGTGCATCGGGTCGGTACCAGCTCTCGGCGATGGGCAGCAGGGCGTATTCGGCGGGAAGCTGATAGCGCTCCAGCTCTTCCAGCACACGTCCCATCAATGGCAGGACAGCGGTGATCTGATCGGCAAAATGTCGGGGCGAAGCAGCGTAACGGCCTTGCCAGTACTGGATGCGTGGATTGCTCCGGCAATCCGGTTCCACCAGATGCTGACGCAGGTGTTCGAGTATCTGCTGACGCGAGTCCAGGCGCCGAGGTTCGGGCGGAAGCCAGAAATACGCCGGGTCGGATTCGGTCGCAGGCTCGATAACTGCCGTGGCCATCGGTGCTGGTTCGATCAAGGCTGCTGCAGGTGCTTGCGCTGATGGTCGCGTCGGCAGTTGTTGGCAGGCACACAGGCTGGTCAGCACCAAGCCCGACAGACAGGTGCGCAGCCGCTTCATGCGGGCACGAATACGTCTTTCCAGCGCCGCAGCGCGGTAAACGTTGCCAACTCGTCGGCCGGGTCGGTGCCGGCATGGGCGGCCACCGACGTTGCCACGGACTCGACATGGCAGCGCAGGAAGGGGTTGGTGGCGCATTCCATGGCGATCGTGGTGGGCAAGGTCGGCAGGCCGGCGGAGCGCTGGGCGCGGGCCATTTCGATCCGTGCTGTCAGATCCGCGTTGTCGGGTTCGACGACCCGGGCAAAGGCCGCGTTCGCCAGGGTGTACTCATGCGCGCAACAGACCTGGGTTGTTGCCGGCAAATCGGCCAGACGTTGCAGGGAAGCCAGCATCTGCGCCGGGCTGCCCTCGAACAAACGGCCGCAGCCAAGGCTGAACAAGGTATCGCCGGTAAATACCACCCCGGCGCCGATATAGGCGACATGACTGCGGGTATGCCCCGGCACCTGCCAGACCTCAAAACGCAGATCGGCATGAGGCAGAACCACGCTGTCACCTTCGGCCACGCGCACATCGGCAACGTCGATGCGCTCATCGTGGGGAGCGTAGACGGGCAGCTCATGGCGCCTGGCCAGTTCGGCCACGGCACCGGTGTGGTCGTGGTGATGATGGGTGACGAGGATGGCGCAGGCACGCAGACCGTTGGCCAGAGCCTGTTCCACGGGCGCGGCCTCGCCCGGATCGACGATCACACCCAGACCGTTGCCACCGGCCAGAAACCAGATGTAGTTGTCGTCCAGAGCGGGCAGGGCGATGGGAGCGGGTGGCATGGCGGGGTACACTGTGGCGTCACTTCGAAGTGCGAATGGCACCATGCCGGCAGCGTCCACGTCCCGTCAACCCGAAAATCCCCTGGCCTGGTTCGATGGCGCCGAGGGCAAGGCCGTGTTGACCGACGAGATCGGCCTGCTGATGCCCTTGCTGGTGCGCTGCCCCGGCCATCGCGTCTGCCATGTATTGCCAACCGAACGCGCCGCTGCCAATGCCCAGCCAACGCTGATGTCGGCCGAAACCCGAATGTGGTGTGACCAGGCTGGCTGGCATGGGGAGTTTGGCACCCAGGTCGAAGGTCCGCCGCATGTTTTGCAAGGCATGGACCTGATCATTGCCGCCCATGTGCTGGCCACCTTTCCCGGCGGTCGGGAAAGGGCGCAGGTGATCCACCATTTGCTGGCTGCCGGTGGCACCGCGTTTTTCATCGAGTTCTATCCCTGGTCGCTGTACCGGTGTCGCTGGAAAGGGGCAGGTCTTGAGACCATGCCCTTGCGGCGCATGCGCTCCTTGTTGCATGCAGTCGGTTTCGAGACGGTGTCTACCTATGCCCTGCGGCCACGTTCCTCGCTGGATTCCACCGGCATGTTGTTGCGCCACAACTGGCGTCTGCCGTCGTGGTTGCCCCTGCGCGCTTATGTGGTGCGCGTGCGCAAGCGTGAAACGGGGGCCAACCTGATTGGAACTCCGGCCCCAATTCTGCCTGTGGGAGTACCCAATTGATGGCTGATGATCAGGTGTTGGCGCATACCGATGGCGCCTGTCTGGGCAATCCCGGTCCCGGCGGCTGGGGTGTGCTGCTGGCTTTTCAGGGCCGCGAGCGCGAGCTGTCCGGGGGTGAGGCCGATACCACCAACAACCGCATGGAACTGATGGCCGCGATCATGGCTCTGGAAACCTTGACCCGACCCTGCCAGGTGCGCCTGCGCACCGATTCGCAGTATGTGCGCCAGGGCATCACCGAATGGATGCCGCGCTGGATCCAGCGTGGTTGGCGCACGGCTGGCGGCGGTGCGGTCAAGAATCGTGACTTGTGGGAGCGTCTGGCCCAGGCCGCCGCCCGGCATCAGGTGCAATGGGAGTGGGTGCGCGGTCATGCCGGTGATCCGGGTAATGAACGTGTGGATACGCTGGCGCGGGATGCGGCCCAGGCCATGCGCGCGTAGGTGGTCCCGGATGCCGGGACTGGGGACGAGTGGAAACGGGAAGCGATGATGCGACAGATCGTGCTGGATACTGAAACCACCGGGCGCGATGCCCGCGATGGGGATCGGGTGGTGGAAATCGGTTGCTGGGAACTGATCAATCGGCGCCCTGGCAAGCAATATCACGTCTACCTCAACCCGGATCGGGACAGCCATCCGGATGCGCTCAAGGTGCACGGACTGACCACACAGTTTCTGTCCGGGCAGCCCCGCTTTCCCGACGTGGTTGATGGCTTCCTCGATTTCGTCCAGGATGCCGAACTGGTGATCCACAACGCGGCCTTCGATGTGGGCTTTCTCGATGCCGAGCTGGAGCGTTGCGGGCCGGCTTACGGGCGTCTGACCGACCACGTGGGCGGAGTGCTGGATACTTACAAGATGGCGCGGGAACTATACCCCGGTCAACGCGCCTCACTCGATGCCCTGTGTCGTCGCCTCGGTGTCGACAACAGCGGCCGTGAACTTCACGGTGCCTTGCTCGATGCGGGTCTGCTGCTGGATGTCTATCTGGCCATGACCTCCGGCCAGTACGATCTGGGTTTCGATGAGCTGACAGCGGCACGAACGCCAACGGCATCCACGCTCACCCGGACGATCGTGCGGGATGTGCGGGTGGTGCGTGCCAGTGCCACCGAACGTGCCAGCCATCGTGAGCGCATGGCTGCGATCGAAAAGGCTTCTGGCCGCAGCCTGTGGCCGGATGATGCGGTGATGTAAAGCCGTGGACCGGGAAGACTTGCCCCATATTCCCGGCTTTCGCCTCCAGCGTCGCCTGGGGGCAGGCGCACGCGCGGTGGTGTACCAGGCCATCCAGGACCAGACCGAACGCGTCGTGGCCCTCAAGGTGCTCGATCCAACCGAACCACTGGATGTTGGCCCGACCCAGGATGGGATTCACGAGCGCGCCATCACGACAGCTCTGCGCCATCGCAATCTGGCACGCATCTACGCCCAGGGTGAATACGATGGGCGCCAGTGGCTGGCCAGTGAATACCTGGCCGGTGGCAGTCTGGCCGAGTGCATCGGTCGGGGTCTGTCCACGACCCGGACGCTGGCAGTGCTGGTCGATCTGACCCGTGGCCTGGGTCATGCCCACCAGCACGGTATCGTGCATGGTGATGTGAAACCGGCCAACGTGTTGTTTCGCGGTCGTCGCTGTCAGGGTGATGCCGTGCTGGTGGATTTTGGCAGTGCCCGCCAGATGCAGGATGGTGAATTGCAGGCCGGAGGAGGCACGCCGGCTTACATGAGCCCGGAACAGGCACGCGGTGAAGCGCTCGATGCGCGTGCGGATTTGTACAGTCTCGGGATCCTGTTGCGGGAAATGCTGACCGGCCATGTACCTGCCGATGCTGGAGATTTGAAGGCATCGTCTTTGCCGGTATCCGTACGCTGGTTGCAACCCCTGCTGGATACCTTGCTGGCACCCGAGCCAGGGGATCGGCCCGATAGTGCCGAAGCCTTGCTGGACCTGCTGGCCAATCTGCTGCAAGCCGCCCCAGAAGCTGCGCGTCTGGAAGATCCGGCGGGATGGATCGAGCGCTTCTTGTGTCCCCACGTGGCCACGGCAACAAGCTGGACTCAAAGTCGCTGGTTCTGGCTGCTGGTGGTGTCGGGTGTCGGCCTTTTGGTCTTGATGTGGTGGGTGCTCGGGTAAAGGCCGGGGCAAGAAAGCAATCGGTGTGATCGACCCCGGCTGGCTTGCGCAATTTGGGTGCATCGTGAGGATTCGCGACTTGATGGCGACTGTTTTTGCTGGTGTCGGTGCTGGTCTGTCTGCCGATCTGGCGCCAAAACGTGCAAGCCGCGTGGTTGAAGGCTTTGTGATGCAGTTCCTAATTGTTGAGTCAGAAAAGTGATGACAATCACGGCTTGTCGTTGCGGCAATGCAACATCGAAAAAACTTGCAATCGGCGAAGCCCCGCGTATGCTTCGCGACCATACGTAAGCGTAGGGAGACGCTTGCGTAACATCACCAGGCTGGTGCCGGCAGGGAAGCAGGGCCGATCAGCCATCGATCCGGATTATGGGGAGAGCGGGAATGAATCGACTGGCTGGCCGGCTGATTGCTGGTCTTGCGCTGCTGGCAGCAGCTTTTTCGGCCCAGGCCGTAACCGGCGTGGCTTTTGTCCACGGCACTGGCAACCAGACCAATGCGCTGGCGGACTACTGGACCGCCGACATGGTCAATTCGGTGCGCAAGGGCTTGTCCAATCAGGCCAATTACACCGTCATCAACTGTGAATTCGAGCGTTATATGTGGGACAGCCGCGCTGCCGGTTGTCTGGCGGGCCAGCTCACCAGCTTCATCAATGCGCGCGGCATCACCGATCTGGTGATCATCACCCATTCCAACGGTGGCAACGTGATCCGCTGGATCATGTCGAATCCGACCTATGACAGCCGTTATCCCAATATCATCAGCAAGATCCGCTGGGTCGACGCCTTGGCACCGTCTTCGGCGGGCACACCGCTGGCCAACGCCGTCACCGCCGGCAACGTTTTCGAGCAGGCCCTGGGCTGGTTGCTGGGTTACGCCTCGGATGCGGTCAAGATGCAGCAGACCCACTGGATGGCCCAGTACAACGCCCAGAACCTCTACGGTACGGCCGGTCGGCCTTCGCTGCCCAAGGGCTTCTGGTCGGTGACCGGCAGCAATGTGCGTTCCTCGATCTTCACCTCCAACAGCTATTGCGGTGGTTACCAGTACCAGTTGGGCCTCACCATCACCCAGGCCTGGCTCAATTCCTGTTCCGATGGCTTCCTCGATTGCAGCAGTCAGCGTGCCGCCGGCTATCAGTGGTTCACCGATACCCAGCGCACCACCAGCAAGTACTTCCTGAGCCACCACCAGAGCCGGCGCCAGTGCTTCGGCCTGGATGTCATCTTGCGCAACGATCTGTGAGGCCCGCCATGAAGATTCTGAAAGTGTCCTTCCTGGCTGCGGCCATGATTCTTGCCGGCGCGGCCAATGCCGAGACCTTGCAGTTGCAGCGCTCCGCCGGCGATTTCATTCCCGCCAATCTGACCTTGGCCAAATCGGCACCGGCAGCCAGTGCCGGAGAAACCCAGGCCGTGCACTTTGCCTGGGCCCTGGATGTTGGTGAAACCCTGACCGCGTCGCAACCTTATCAGGCTGAAAGCCGTGAATTCTGGACCCAGATCGATGCCTCCAAGGCGCGTTCGGGCTGGGGCTTCGTGCCCACCGCCGACGGTGCCCTGGTGCGCATCAGTCTGCAGGACACCCGCAAGTCGCGCAGCCTGCGTGCCTCTGATGTGCAACTGCGTGTGGATGGCAAGCCCGGTGACAGCGCCTCGCTGATCCAGCACCTGGCCGGTACCGAGGAACTCAAGGCGGTTGGTGCGGGTTTCAGTGACGGCACCGTGGTGTTCCAGCTGGCCCCGGGCCTGGTCGGCAAGCGCATCGATGTGGCCCTGCCCAAGTCCGCATCCGGCGCTCTGATGCATGTGCTTGAACCCAACAGCCCGGTCACCCTGGAACTGGCGGCTGATGCCATCCAGGCCATGCCCGGGCAGACGGTGACGTTGAAGGCCAACTTCAGCGACTTGAAGCAGGCCCGCGCCGCCAATCGGGTGTCCGGTCTGATCACCGCTCCGGATGGTCGCAGCTTTGATCTGGAGTTTCGTATCGACAAAGCCGGGCAGGCGCTTGCCAGCTTCGTGATCCCCGCCGATGCTGGTGGTGGTCTGGAGCCTTGGGAAGTGCATGTCTTCGGGGCCACCGAACTGGCCAAGCATCCAGTGCTGCGTGATGCTCGTACCGGAGTGATGGTGAGCACGCCGACCGCGCGTTTTTCGGGTGCCGCCAACCTGCTCAGCCGTGATGACGGTGTCGTGTTCCAGATTCCCGTGGAAGCCGCCGTGGATGGTCGCTACGAGTTGCGCGGTACCTTGCACGGCACTGATGCCAGTGGCGAACTTCGCCCCATGGCCATCGCCCACGGTGCGCAAGTTCTGAGCGCCGGCACCGGCACCCTGGAATTGCGCTTCCCCGCTGAGGTGCTGAACCCGACCCTGTCGGCACCCTATGCCCTGCGCGATCTGAATCTGTCCGATCAAAGCCGCATGAGCCTGTCCGAACAGCGTCAAAACGCTCTGGATATCCCGGCCCTGCCGTAAACCGTCAGCGCCAGTGTCCAGTACAAACGGCCGGGCCATAAACCCGGCCGTTTGCTT
>CAYRJS010000116.1:0-7901 GCA_964424535.1 uncultured Aquimonas sp. | reverse complement strand
GTGTCATCACCCGGGATATCGCCGATGCCGCGATGGCCATGCTCAAGGTCGATCCGGCTGGTTTCGACCTGCTCGATCGACGTATGCTGGGCCTGATCATCGAGAGCTTCGATGGCGGCCCGGTCGGCATCGAATCCCTGGCTGCGGCCCTGTCGGAAGAGCGCGGCACCTTGGAAGATGTGATCGAGCCCTACCTGATCCAGCAGGGCTATCTGCTGCGCACGGCACGTGGGCGCATGGCCAGCGTCAAGGCCTACCGGCATCTTGGCCTGGTGCCCAAGGCACAGGCGGCGGCCATGGGTGATGGTGAGTCGGGAGAGCTGTTCTGATGCCGCGCCCGCCGGTCGATGCACTATCGAACAATCTGGCCCCGATCGCCGACGTCCCTGCGTTCAGCCTGCCGATACGGGTCTACTGGGAAGATACCGACGCTGGCGGGGTGGTGTATCACGCCAGCTACCTGCGTTTCATGGAGCGGGCACGGACCGAAGGTCTGCGTACCCTGGGCCTGTCGCAACAGGTCTTGCAGGAACAGGCCGATCGGGTATTCGTGGTGCGGGACATGCAAATCGATTTTCGTGCTCCGGCACGTCTGGACGATCTGCTTGAAGTCCGCTCCAGCCTGCTCCGGCCAGGCCGGGCCAGCCTGGTGTTCGCGCAAGAGATCGTGCGCCCAGGTGATGGTCGCGTGCTGGTCCAGGCGCGGGTGCGTGTGGCCTGTCTGGTGGCCTCCAGTTTTCGTCCTTGCGCTTTGCCGGCTCTGGTCCGCGAGCGCATCCAGGAATCCCTTCACTTATTTGCCCATGGGAATTGATCGATGATGTCCCTGATGTTGTTGCAATCGGTTGCCCCCGAGGCAGCACAAGCCGTGCCGGATGTGGCCTTGCCAAATGCGCCTGCGGCCGTGGTCGATGGTGGTCTGGACTACCTGCAACTGGCCTTGCACGCCAGCATCCCGGTCCAGGCCGTGTTGCTGTTGTTGCTGCTGGCCTCGCTGGTGTCCTGGGCCATCATTTTCCGCAAGCATCGGGTGCTGGCACAGGCCGCCGATGGGGCGGACGAGTTCGGGGAGCATTTCTGGTCCGGTGGCGATCTTTCCGAGCTTTTCCAGAAAGTTTCCGGTGGTGAGCGTCGACCGGCGGGCCTGGCGGCTATCTTCGAGGCAGGTTTTCGCGAGTTCGTACGCCTGCGCCAGAAACGCGGCATGGATTCGCGCACCCAGGTGGAGGGCGCCCAGCGCGCCATGCGTGCCAGTCTGGCGCGCGAGGTCGATGGTCTGGAAAGCAATCTGGAACTTTTGGCCAACGTCGGTTCGATCAGCCCCTACGTCGGTCTGTTCGGCACGGTCTGGGGCATCATGATTTCCTTCCACGGCCTGGCCTCGATGAAGGAAGCCACCATCGCCACCGTGGCGCCGGGCATTTCCGAGGCTCTGATTGCCACCGCCATGGGCCTGTTTGCCGCAATTCCGGCGGTCTGGGCCTACAACCGCTTTTCCACCAAGGTGGATCGCATCAGCGTGCGCTACGAAGCCTTTGCCGACGAGTTCAGCTCGATCCTGCAACGCCAGGCACCGCAGGACGAATTTTGATCGGCGCATCGGCCTGATTGAGACCTTCACATGAACACACGCAGCCGCAGCCGCAGACGCCGCAAGCTTGCCGCCGAAATCAACGTCGTGCCCTATATCGACGTGATGCTGGTATTGCTGATCATTTTCATGGTGACCGCACCCTTGTTGCGCCTGGGCGTGGATGTGAAATTGCCTGAAGCCAATGCCCGCGCCATGGAAGCACCCAAGGAGCCGGTCATCGTCGCGGTGACCAAGGATGGGCGCTATCTGCTCAGTCTGAAAGACCAGGCCGCCGAGGAAATGGACGAGGCAACCCTGGAAACACGCATTGCCGCCTTTGTCCGCCAGGATCCGCAAACCGCCGTGTTCATTGCCGGTGACATGGGCGCCCAGTACGCCATGATCTACAGCGCCATGGCCACCTTGCAGCGCGCCGGCGTGGTACGGATCACCTTCATGGGCGAGTCGGCTGGCGACTCGGGACGCTGATCCGGTGGCCGAATCTGCCATCAGTTGGCGCGCCACCGGGCTGTCGATCGGCCTGCACGGGCTGTTGCTTGCGATGCTGTATCTGGGGCTGATTTTCCATCGTGAACAACCGCCGTTGTCGGTTGCAGGTGGCGCCATCGAGGCGGTGCTGACGGAAGCCCTGGTGGTTCCGGTGGCAACGCCACCGGCCCGGCCTGCGGCACCGCCGCCGACACCGGTACAACCCAAACCCGAACCCCGTCCCCAGACTGAAACCGCGCCACCCAAACCTGAGCCCCAGACCCCGGTAACGCGACCAGATACCGTGGACCAGGAACGCGTCGTGCGTGAAGCTGCGCAACAGGCGGAGGCGAAACGGGTGCAGGAAGAACGCCAACGCCAGGAACAAATCCTGCTGGAAGAAGAAAAGCGCCAGCAAGAAGAAATCGAGCGGCGCCAGCGTCTGGCCCAGCAGCAGGCCGAGCGCGAACAGCAACTGGCCGACATCCGTCGTCAGCGTGAGCAGGCGGAAGCGCGCCGGCGTCAGGAAGAGGAAAAACTGGAGCAATTGCGGGCCGCGCGGGAAGAAGCCGCGACCCAGGCCAGCGCCCCATCGACATCAACATCGGCCGCCCAGCAATTGGGCAACCAGGGCGTCGACGACGCCTTGCTGGGGCGCTACCGTTTGGCCATCCAGCAACAGGTGGACCGCAACTGGTTGCGTCCGGACAACCTGCAACCGGGCCTGCGCTGCATTGTCGAAGTAACCCAGTTGCGTGGTGGCGATGTCAGTGGCGTCGACTTTGCCCGTTGCCAGACCGATGAACTGACCCGGCGCTCCATTGAGGCAGCGCTCATGCGTGAACCGTTACCGTATGCGGGTTACGAATCCGTGTACCAGCGCAAGCTGGCCATTCCCTTCTGTTATCCGCTCGAGGCCTGTCGACGATGATCCGTATTCTTCTGGCGCTCGCCCTGATGGGGCTGTCACTGCCGTCACTGCTGGCGCAGACCCTTGAAATCGATCCGGTTCGAGGCAGTGCTTCGGCCTTGCCAATTGCCGTGGTGCCGTTTGATTATCTGGGTGCCCAGGCAGCTCCGGATACCGATGTGGCTGCCGTGGTGCGGGCCGACTTGGACCGTTCCGGCTCGTTTCGCAGCCTGGCCGATCGCGATCTGGTCGAGCGCCCGATCCGCCAGCCGGACGTGAACTTCGGCACCTGGCGCCTGCTCAAGCAGGATTACCTGCTGATCGGACGTATCCTGGACGATCCCGCCGGCGGCTTTCGCACCGAATTCGAACTGTTTGACGTGGCCCGCCAGGAGCGCATGCTCGGTCTGGCGCTCAACGGCCGGCCCGGCAACATGCGCGACCTGGCGCATCAGATCGCCGATCAGGTATATGAAAAGATCCTGGGCGTACGCGGCGCCTTCTGGACCCGCATCGCCTATGTCACTGCGGTCGGCAGCGGGCAGGGCACGGTCTATGCCCTGATGATCGCCGATGCCGATGGCCACAATCCCCAGACCGTGGTGCGCTCGCGCGAGCCCCTGCTGTCGCCGGCCTGGAGCCCGGATGGCCGGCGTCTGGCCTATGTCAGCTTCGAGCGTGGCGCATCTTCCATCTATATCCAGGAGATTGCTTCAGGTGCGCGCGAATTGATCGCCAGCTTCAAGGGCATCAATGGCGCCCCGGAATTTTCCCCTGATGGCCAGAAGCTGGCCATGGCCCTGTCGCGTACCGGCAACCCGGAGATTCACGTCATGGATCTGACCAGCCGGCAACTGACCCAGCTCACCCAGCACTGGAGCATCGACACCGAACCGCGCTTCACCCCGGATGGCCAGCGCCTGGTGTTCACCTCGGATCGGGGCGGCAAGCCGCAACTGTATGAAGTGCCAGTAACCGGTGGTGAAGCCAGCCGGGTGACCTTCGGTGGCCAGTACAACGCCAGCCCAACGATCGCACCCGATGGTCGCATTGCTATGGCGCAGGGCGAAGGAAACGTATATCGTATAGCGATTCTGGATCGTCGTTATGGCAATAGCGGAGAAATGCGTGTGATTTCTCCCGGCAATCTCGATGAATCGCCGAGTTTTGCTCCAAATGGAAGCATGGTCCTGTACGCCGCGCGCGAGAATCAGCGTGGCGTGTTGTATGCCGTCTCTGCGGATGCGCGGGTACGACAGCGTTTGATTCTTGCCGATGGTGACGTCCGGGAGCCCGCCTGGTCACCATTCAGGCAGCGGTAAGTTGCTGGACGGGCTTCATTGAACCACCATTGGGCCACAGATTTGGCACAATGTTCCCGATAATTCAAAACTTCAAGGATACGTTGTAATGAACACCCTGTTCCGTGCCGCTCTCGTTTCCACTCTCGTGTTGTCGGTTGCGGCCTGCAGCCAGAAGACCAAGCCAGTTGAACCCGAACCCGAAGTCACCCCGCCGCCCGTGGTCGATACCACGCCGGTGTCGGATGGCAAGTTCACCCCGGCCGACCTGGATACCGACTCCTGCCTGCGTCAGCGCGTGATCTACTTCGACTTCGATCGTGACGAACTCAAGCCCGAGTTCAACGCCATCGTGTCCTGCCACGCCAAGTACCTGCGTGACCGCCCGTCGGCCCGCATGACCCTGGAAGGCCACGCCGACGAGCGCGGCAGCCGCGAGTACAACATGGGCCTGGGCGAGCGCCGTGGCAATTCCGTGTTCTCGGCCGTGCAGGCCAATGGTGGCGCCTCCAGCCAGCTCAACGTGGTCAGCTATGGTGAAGAGCGCCCGATGTGCACCGATTCCACGGAATCGTGCTGGAGCCAGAACCGTCGCGTGGAAGTGGTTTACACCGCCAAGTAAGTGATGAGATTCACGCGTATCTTTGTGTCCGCGATGACAGCAGTGGCTCTTTGGGCCACTGCTGTTTCGTGTGTTCACGCACAATCTTCCCGTCTCAGCCTGGCTGAGCGGGTGGCGCAACTGGAGCAGGACAGCCAACGTCAGCAGGGTGATACCACCCTCAATGTTGACCTGCTCAATCGCGTCAACCAGCTTCAATCCGAAGTCCAGACCCTGCGTGGCATGCTGGAAGAGCAGGGCCATCGACTGAGCGACCTGGAACGCCGCAATCGTGACCAGACACTGGATTTCGATGCGCGCCTGGAGGCCCTAGAAGGCGGTAATGGCCGTGCTTCCACTCCGTCTGCGACCAACGACACGACTGAATCCGGCCATCTGGGCGGAGTCATCGGCGCGGTCATCCAGACCGATGCGAACCCACAAGTGCCCGCACCTGCGCCGGCTGTGGCAGACGATCTGGACATGGATGTGGCACCAACTGCCGATGGCCAGGACTTGGCCACCGAGCGAGCCGCCTACGATCAGGCCTTCGAAGCCCTCAAGAACGGCCAGTACGCCGAAGCGGCCCGCCGCTTTCAGGGTTTCATTGCGCAGTATCCCAGCGGGGATTACGCCCCCAATGCTCAGTACTGGCTGGGTGAGTC
The DNA here is from genome assembly GCA_964424535.1 of uncultured Aquimonas sp. Lineage (GTDB taxonomy): Bacteria > Pseudomonadota > Gammaproteobacteria > Xanthomonadales > Xanthomonadaceae > Denitratimonas. The sequence continues at coordinate 2,362 of CAYRJS010000116.1, read as the reverse complement.
CTACTACGTCACCCAAAACTACCAGGTGGCACTGGAAGCCTTTGAGCGCCTGCTGTCTGAGTTTCCCACCAGCAACAAGGTACCGGATGCCCTGCTCAAGGTGGGCTACAGCCACTACGAACTGCGCAACTGGGACCAGGCCGAGACGACCCTCAACGAGGTCATGCGGCGCTATCCCGACAGTACCGTGGCGCGGCTGGCACAAGGCCGCTTGCGGGCATTGCGCCTCGAGCACCGTTGATTCATGAGCGATGCCGGATCGGCGTTGCGCTTGCGCATCACCGAAATCTTCCTGTCCCTGCAAGGCGAAGCCCGTGACGCCGGTTGGCCCACGGTGTTCGTACGCCTGACCGGCTGCCCGCTGCGTTGCACTTACTGTGATACCGAATACGCCTTCCACGGCGGCCAGTGGCGGCATATCGACGCAGTTCTGGCCCAGGTGCGCAGCTATGGCGTGCGTCATGTCTGCGTTACCGGTGGCGAGCCTCTGGCACAAAAACGCTGCCTGGTACTGCTGGAAAGCCTGTGCGATGCCGGTTTCGAAGTGTCCCTGGAAACCTCGGGAGCCCTCGATATCAGTGGCGTGGATACGCGGGTTTCACGCATCGTTGATATCAAGACGCCCGGTTCGGGCGAGGTGGCACGCAATCATTGGTACAATCTGGCTCTGCTGACCCCGCATGACCAGATCAAGTTCGTGCTCTGCAACCGGGCCGATTACGACTGGGCCGTCGAGGTGCTGCGGCGCGAGGCCCTGGATAGTCGCTGCATGGTCTGGTTTTCACCCAGCAAGGGCGAAATGAGCGAGCGTGACCTGGCCGACTGGATCGTGGCCGATCGCCTGCCGGTGCGCTTCCAGTTGCAACTGCACAAATTGTTGTGGAATGACGAGCCCGGGCGCTGAACGCGATTCCGGCTGATTGGCGAAATGAGGATGACACCATGAACAAGGCAGTTGTGCTGCTGTCCGGCGGCATGGATTCGGCCGTCGTGCTGGCCATGGCCAGGGCCCGGGGTTTTGCCTGTCACGCCCTGAGCGTGCGCTATGGCCAGCGCCATACCTCCGAACTGGATGCCGCCGTGCGTGTGGCCACGGCTCTGGGCGCGATCGAACACAAGATCGTGACCATCGACTTGCGCAGCATCGGCGGCTCGGCCCTGACCGCCGATATCGAGGTGCCGGAAACCCCGCAAGACGGCATTCCGGTGACCTATGTGCCGGCCCGCAACACCATTATGCTTTCCATCGCCCTGGGCTGGGCCGAGGTGCTGGGCGCGCAGGATATTTTCTGCGGCGTCAATGCCGTGGATTATTCCGGCTATCCCGATTGTCGTCCGGCCTTTGTTGCGGCTTTCGAGACTCTGGCCAACCTCGCCACCAAGGCGGGTGTCGAGGGCCATCACATGCACATCCATGCGCCCTTGATGGCCATGAGCAAGGCCGAGATCGCCCGCCAGGGCGTGGACCTGGGCGTGGATTTTGCCTTGACCACCTCCTGCTATCAGGCCGACGCCGAAGGCCGCGCCTGCGGCCGTTGTGACGCCTGCCGCCTGCGCGCCGAAGGCTTCCACGCTGCTGGCCTGGCTGATCCCACTCGCTATCAGCCCGCCTGAGTCATCTGATCGTCGCGGTGCAGCCAGCGGTAGAGCGCCGGCAACACCAGCAAGGTCAGCAAGGTCGAGGAGACGATGCCGCCGATCACCACCGTCGCCAGCGGCCGCTGCACTTCCGAGCCGGCACCGACGTTGAGCGCCATTGGGATAAAACCCAATGAAGCCACCAGGGCGGTCATCAACACCGGGCGCAGGCGCGCCCGCGCGCCTTCGATGATGGCCGTTTCCAGCGCCGCGCCCTGCGCCCGCAACTGACGGATGAAGGCGATCATCACCAGACCATTGAGCACTGCCACGCCCGACAAGGCGATAAAGCCCACGCCAGCCGAGATCGAAAACGGGATGCCGCGCGCGGCCAGCGCCACCACGCCGCCGGTCAGGGCCAGTGGCACCCCGGAAAACACCGTGAGTGCATCGCGTACCGAGCCGAAAGCCCAGAACAGCAAGGCGAAGATCAGCGCCAGGGTCAACGGAACCACCACGGCCAGACGCTGGCTGGCGGAAATGAGCTGCTCGAAGGTGCCACCGTAGTCGATCCAGTAGCCCGACGGAAGGCTGACTTCGGCGCCGATGCGCTGGCGCAACTCGGCGACGAAGCCGCCCAGGTCGCGACCGCGCACGTTGGCGGTCACCATCACCCGGCGCTTGCCGTTTTCCCGATTGACCTGGTTGGGACCGCTGAGGGTCTCGATGCGCGCCACCTCTCGCAGCGGCACGGTCTGCGGTGTACCCGAACGCCAGTTGGCCG
>CAYRJS010000115.1:0-7926 GCA_964424535.1 uncultured Aquimonas sp. | reverse complement strand
GGAGGTCGCCTTCGTTTTGTTCAGATTGGTGAGGCCTACTCGCATTGCTATTGCTGGTCAGCAACTGCCGTCTTTGTGCTGCCGCCGTGCTGGGTGATGCGTGGACGGCATTTGATTCTCACCGCGCCGCGGGTGAACGAGTCATCTGAGGCCTTGCTTGACCAAACATAGGCTTCGCCTGCACCGAGGTGACTCATTTTCTCGGAAGTCAACTCTCCGAGGGCGGCATTGGCCTTCTGGATATGCTTAAGCCAGGCTGGTGAGTTGAACTTGTGCATGATGATCTGTGAAGACAGCTCGATCAGCGAGACCGGGACCGATGGCGGGTCCTGAGAGGCGACCATGATGCTGGTTCCCTTGTGTCGCATCTCACGGACAACCTCTACCAGGCCGGAAACCAGGTCATCGTTCTCGATGTACTTGTGGGCTTCATCGAAGACCACCAGCTTATTGAAGGCGCTTCCTTGATAGGTCGCTTCCGAGAAAATCTGGAGCATCACCACGAACAGGCCGAGGGCCTCGTCCTTTTCGATGTATTCATCTCGCAGATCCACGATGATCAACCGGCCTGGGCGAATCAGATCCTGGAGACGCTGGTTATCATCGATATATTCGCTGGCGAACAGTAGACGTGTCTGGGCCAGCTCTTTCAGGTGATCGGACAGACCAGAGTTATCGATGCCTGCTCGCAGGGCATCCAGGGTCAGGTTATCCCGCAGCCCCCTCATGATGAGGTTGATTTGCCGCATATACATGCTCTGGCTGCCAATCGCTCCCATCAGGAATTTCCAGTGCGCCGCCTTGAGTTCGGGGGCAGAAAAGGCAATTGGCTTAACCTCGATATCTGGGTACTCGGCCCGGCGATCATCCACCTTGTTTGCCGGGGTAAGAATCAGGACATCCTTCAGGGCTTCCGGGTTGGCCTTGTAACGCTCACGAAGGATGCGGATCTCCTCATCCACCGAGTTGGCATTGATCATCGAGGTAAACTCCGGCGCATAATCCTGCGTCGGGCTGTAATGGAAAATGACGGTGGCGAGCGGGCTTGGCAGCACATTGATGTGCTGAAGCGGCATAGAGGCCATCTCAATGACTGTTCCAAGGGTGTAGCTCTTGCCGCCGCCTTGAACCCCAAAGAGACTGATCGTGTGTGTGTGGTTGAGGTCCAGGGCGATCTTTCTGCCGGAAACCTCTCCGAGCAAACCGTACTGAGGCGAGTCACCATTGACACCCAGCATGATGTCATAACTGACCTCGGTTTGAGGCGCGGGCTCGGGGGTCGGATGCTCAGGCGCTTCATGCTTGGGTTGAACAGGTGCTTCCGGTTCAACAGCAACGACAGCGGGCTGTTCGGCTTCCTTTTCTTCTTCAGGCTCGATGGTGGAAGTTCGAGGTGCTTGCTCGACGGGTTCCGCCTGTCCTTCCGTATCCTCTTGCGCAGGTGCGTGTGTTTCCTCTGCGGCAGGAGCTGTTGACTCGATGATTGGTGCCTCCGGCTCTTCGTCCCAGAGCTCCTCCACCGTCCAGGACGTTGACCGGGCTCTCTTGGGCGCGATGAACGCGGCTGTCTCGAGTTTCGGCACGTTCGGAATGAACTGCTCGCTCAGGAGATGGGCGGTCGGCTCTTCCTCAATCTCGACGGACACAGGCTTACGGCAATTCTCCAGCAAGGCGTGAATGAGATCCTTGCCAATGCGGTGGAATTCGATGCCCACCTCGTTGTCAGGGGCTTCGGTTCCGGCCTTGTCAAAGTCGAAGATCAGGGCGCACCGCCTGAATTGAAGCGAGTAGCCCTGTTCGATGGATTCAAGTAGCCCTCGCGCTTCCTGCGCGGCAGTCACATCAAAGATCCCATACCGCAGTGAGCGTTCCAAATAGAACCGAAGGATCTGAGCCAACTCCCGGCTCTTGAGTAACCTATCCGGCCGGTCCGGTTTTTTCAGGGCCGGGTCGAAGTGGCGCTGGAGGATGCGCTCACTCTGATTGATCTGGGCGGAGATCCGCTCCTTCATTTGGTTGAAGGCCGCAAAGTCGCCGACCTGCGAATAACACTTCACCTCGACCAGGTTGCAGGTGATCGTCCTGGTGTTCAAATCCAGGTCGAACAAACCCAAGTCGGTGCGTTGCAGGCTTATGGCATCGTTGACGTCGTCTGATTCACCGCTTGAGCGGTAGAGGTCCGTGTGTGCATCCAGCGGCACAATGACCTGATTGCTCAACGCGCCCTGATATTCGAGATAGAGCCGCGCCAGGGCCAGGCCAAGAGCCTCTGCCTGTTGCGTGCGTGCGGAAATCAGTTTCAGGGCGAGCTGGCCAGAAAGCGACCGCAGGTTTGCCAGGATCTGAACCGACTGCTCGCCGTCGGCGGACAACCCGTGCTCAAGCAGCACCGGCTTCAGCATGGCCTCCAGCTCATCGTTCGAGCGCGAGGAGATGATCAGGTTATGTGTCGCCTGGGAGCTGGCTCCCGGCACATAGTCAATCAGATAGTCCGGTCTGTTCTTCCGGCCGCCATGGTCGAAAAACTCAATTCCCATATTTCGGTCGATGGTGAACACCCAATCGCTGATCTGGTGAACCTCGTAGATTAGTTCTCGTTGGGCCACATCGAGGCCAAGGGTCACGACGGGTACGGCTTTGAAACTGGCACCAGAAGCAGCAACCGCTGAGGTGGCAAAACAGAGGTGACGGCTCAGCGACGACAGCAAATCGAAACATGCAGCGTGGTTGTCCGCGCCGAGGGAGCGCCCAACAATCGGCCGCTTATTCCAGAATGTACCCGAATCGCCATCAACGAATTCGGTATCGAAGTCCTGTATCAACCCATGCAGCGGAGTCACCCCCATCGGCCTCTCGGCAATGGAAAGCTCCTCGGCGGGGAACACATCCAAAAGAACGCTGATGTGCGCCGGAAATTCCTTGGAATTGGCATGGAACTCATTCAGCGCGTGCTTGGCCAAGTTCAGCTTGGAAAACAGATGGCTGCCAGTTGAAGTCGCAAACGCGTCGGCTGCCTCGTTTACCGTGGCTCCAGGACGGACCATGGATTCAAGCGCCTCACCCAAAACCGGCGAGTCGGGATCGGAGGTAAAGAGCCGGATGTCATAGCGCAAATCGGCATACTCACGTTTCTGCTGGAGCGAAATCAGGGCCTCCGCTATCACCGATCCGGCCCCGGGGTTGAAGATGTTCAGGGATAGCTCTCGCACATACGGATGCTGGGAGAGATAGCGCTCGATCTTGTCCGCAATGACCTTTCCGGAAATATCGGTTCCCGCCGCAGAGGGCTCGGCCAATCCGAGGGCCGAACAGATCTCCGCCATCAGGCCACGGGAATTCTCCTCGGTGGTCGGGGCGTAGAGCGCCCAAAACGCATTCAGGTTGTCCACCGGCGTGAAGATGCGGCCATCCTCTACGGGAATACCGACCGGATAGGCAGATGGCACAAGGCCATCCAACAGGGCGGAACGGACGTGAGGGATGTGATCTTTCCCACCTGACTTGATCTTCTCGATCCAATCCTTGCCCAGGGTGACCCAACTGCTCAGCCACAAGGCACGGAGCGGATGGGTTGGGGAGACCAAAACAGCCTCGCGATGCCTTCCACGGAAGTCGGTCAAGATGACATGAATGGAATCGACGGCCAGCACGTTTCTGAGCGCTTGCAGGTGTTGCTGACGCTCGGCACCGGAAGTCGTCTCGGCCTGACGGATGAGGTTCCTGACCAGGTCAAGGTAGCTTTCAGCATAGGCGAGGCATTCCTTTTCCGAGTCCCGGAACGAAAGCCCCTGCATGATCAGCTCGGCAGTGTCTTTGCGCACCGCTGCAAAAAACTCTTCGCGGGCAGCCAGGAAGGAAGCCATCGCGGCGGAAGAAGGCAGTGTGAGTCCGACTTCGGAAGGCGGTTCGGCGGTATCCAGGTTGATCTGCATTCGCCAGCCCGACGGGTGCTTGGGCTCCGCCAAGATGCGCTGCTCGATGGTTTTGAGCATACGCGAGAGCGGGATCTGAACAGCGCCCTCACGGCCGAATTTTGCGTGCAGGGTTTCCTGGCTGGAGGTCTTCTTGGAACGACCGCCCTCGGCCCAGGCGACACCACTGATGGCGATATCATCGGGATCGCGTTCATCGCCTAGCGCAGTCAGTTGCAGTCGGAAACGTGCATGCTCCAGGCTCTGCTCAATGGGGATGGCGCGTTGCGGTGGTTCTTCCTCTATGTTGCCGCCCGGCAGGACGTAGAAAGGTTCGCTCTCATAAGAGCGTTTAGCGCCCCCGGAGGCTGAATCCGCTTCCAGCGGAATCGGGTCGCCATCGGCCGTCCAAGGCATTACACGGATGAAATGCCATCCTTCCTCGAATTCGATTTTATTGAGTTTGGTCAGGTTGGTTGTGCATTGCAGGCGGTTCGGCGTCCAGGCTTTGACCTTTTTGGATTTTCCTACCGGGCCGTCATTCTGCGAAATGATCTGGACCGTAAAATGGTCAAGCCCGCTGACCTTGCCGGGGTGAGGGTTAACCTCGAACACCACGTTCATTTTGCGACGATCGTTCGGAACCAGAACTTGTTGCCCGATGAGACCGGAGAGTTGGTCGTCGGTCTCATCCTCCGCAATGACCGGCAAGTCGGTCTCCAGCACCGTCAGAAGAACCTTGTCCAGCGAAAGCTCTTCCTGGAAGGTCCATTTGTCGAAAGAGATGCTCCACCAGCTCTTGTCGGTCGCGATGGGCGGCGTCCAGGATTCGGGCTCCTGGACATCGTATTTTTCAAAGTAGGCGAATAGGCGCGACTCCAATGCCTTGTCGCTGAGCCCCAGATCGGCAATACGGCCACGCACCGACTTGTGTGAGGTCATCAGACTGCGGACGCTGCCGAGGTTGCGGCGAATCTTGCCATTGACCATGCCGGGGTCGGCAAAGAGCTTGAAGTCCGGGATCAACGTCAATTCATACAGGCTGGCCCCGAGGGTTTCTCCATCAATTCCGTTTTCGAGCGCGGTGAGAAGATACCGCACGCGGGAAACATCGTCGGCAAACAGCCATTCCTCTTCGGTGAGGATGCCCAAGAGATCACGGACATGGCCGAGCAGCGTTGCCGGGACACGGTCAAGCAGCGAGTCGATCAGATCCTCGTAGATACCAGTGAACGCCAGCTCCTCGAAGGTCGCCACACCAAAGGAATCCTCGGCGCTGGTACGGAGCGAGGTCGGTATAAAGACCAACAAAGGCTGGCGCAGCTCGCCGTTCGCGTCAGGGTTGCGAAGTTCCACCAACTTGGTAGAAGTCACCCGGAAAGGCATGCCTTCTTGGTCATGGCTCCCGAGGATAAAGATGTTTCCGTCGGGCCGGGTTCGCCGCAGTTCCTTGCAAACCGACTCCATGACATCGTCATCGAGATCGGTGACCCGCATGCAGTGGCCTGGGCCACGGTCTCCCAGGATCGTTTCGATACGAGGGCACAGCAGGCCAGTGACCGACGCGTTCAATTTATCCTGGGATAGCTTCGTGAACGCGTTACTCATGCGTGCCTCCCGTTCTTATCAGTTCCGTCATTTCTCTCAATGGCATAGCGGGGCGATACCTTCTGCGTCACGTAGGCATCCGACAGGTCCTCGTAGAAACCGATTTCACGCAGGCGGCGCTTGAAGGCTTCGAGGTTGAGGCGCAGAGCGCGTCTGTCCAGGATGCTGCTGTTGGCTTGGTTTCCTTCCGGCAGCCGGTCGATGTGAAGGCCGTAGCGGTTTCTCAAAAAGGCCAGCAATTCCTCGATGCGAATCTCGCGGGTCACAAATCGCCCGCCGTCCTGGGTAAGAACAGCAATCTGAAGGAGTACCTCAAGCAGCTTGCTTCCCAGCACAAATCGCCGAGGACTTCCCTTGGTCCGGGATTGGGCCAGCAGGCCGTTCTCTTTGTTCTTCAGCAGCAGAGAGTCCAGACACTCAGTGATGTACTGGCGGTGATACTTGCCGCGATACGCCATCAGGATTTCGATGAAGGATTCGAACTCGCCCAGGCCCATGCCGGTGACTTCCCGGATCTCCGGATCGACGTCCTCGTTCCCGGAGGTCGATTCCTCGATCAGGCTGGCCAGACGGAATTTGAAGTAGGCTTGGCGCTCGGCGTCGTGCTCGGGCTTGAGCAGGGATACCAGGTCGCCAACGGTGAACACGCCGCCCCCAGGGGTAGCCAGCTTGCCCGTCTTCTTGCTCAGGTATTCCGCCATCTCATCGAGCTTCTTGATGACGAAGTTGGCCTGCACAAAGGCCGGTATCTGACGATAGAGCCGGTCAGTGGACTTGCGAGCCAACTCGGCCATGTGCGGATTGTTGACGTCGCCCATATCCACGACCAGCGCCACGCGGTAAGGACAGCCTTCCAGCGCATTATCGACGCCCGGGTTGATCGGGCATTCCTTGGTGGTGCAAAGATCGTTGCCAGAGCGTTGTTTCACTAACTTGGGCAGCATCTGCAGTAGCTTGAGGTGGTAAAGCGCCAAATGGAATGCCATCAGAGTTTTGAGATAGTCCACCAGCACTGAGCGAGGAATATAGGGCTCATAGGCCAGTAGCCGCAGAATGTCGTCGGCCATAATATCGGCCTGGCCGATACACAGCGGCTGGAAGCGCGAGGGCTCCTTGGAGTCCTTCATGTCCTGGGTAACCTGATGATCCAGACGCAGGATGGCCTGCGTTTCCACATCCACGGATACGTTGGGGTCGTAGCGATCCGTCACCAGATCGATACCCGGGAAGAAAAAGCGCTTCAAGGCATCCCGCGCCGCTTGGCCCTTGCCTTTGCGGGCATAGAAAAGCATCCAGTAGATCTGCTCGGCCGCGCCGTAGTCACGGGTATGCTTGGCGTTGCGGAACTTATAGGTGTTGCCGTGCAGGGGCCTGGGCGCCGCAAGCGCCTGGCTGCTCTTGCCGCGATTAACCAAATCCATCAGGTCGGTTTCAATCCATGCGCGAGTAATCTCGGGGTGCTTATCGAACCCGGCAAACCACTCTGGGTGCTCTAAAAAGTCCTCCAGAAACTCATCTACAGAAAGGTCTCCACCTCTCGGCGGCCTGCGGCTGGCGTACCCCTCATATTTGAGTCGAGGGAAGAGCATCGTTAACACACGGTCCATCTCGATATGTTTGAAATCGAGATAGGAAACTTTTGGGATTCTGAACTCCTTGTCGCGTCCTTTAATTGACATGGTATTCAGCCCCCTTATCTGATACACCCATCACCAGTCGGCCATCGTCTTCCCGGCATATTTCATAAAACTTGTGTCCAGCCTTTGTTAACAACACTTCTTTGTATGGAACTGAGGCCAGTAGATTCTTGAACACCGCCAGACTCAGGTAGAAACCTTCCTGCTCCTCGATGCTGGGACGGTAGCCGTTGTTGAGCCGCATCAGCATTTCATAGATGTCGAGATTGATGCGCAGGTTGGCCTTGTGCCCGTCGCCGGAGTCGTAAAGCAGTACCAGCGCTTGAGACAGGCACTCGAGGAAAGGATGAGCCGCCGTTTCCTGCTCGGTGCGGAGCGTAAAATGGTCGCCGTCAAAGAGGCGGTAACTGCGGATGGTGCCCTTATCCACTTGGCGAACACGCAGCGCCAACTGGTTGCCCAGCCGTGCCGGATCGCTCAAGCCTTCGCCCCGGTTGATGGCCCGGAGAATGGCGGTTACCTCATCGGCGCTTTTCGCGCCCGGCTGCTCAATGGCATCCAGGAAAGGATCGATGCTTCCGTAAGGCAGCATCTCCTTCCAGCCAATGTCGCGTCGTTCAAAGAAATGGCGACGGCGCATGTGCGAGAGGTAATTCCGGTGCTTGGCGATCAATCGGGCACGGTTCTTCGATGAGTAATCGCGAGGCAGACTGCCAAACAGCGTCTCCACCAGTTCATTGTCATACCCGGCCCGCTCCGCGAACGAGAAG
>CAYRJS010000114.1:0-7984 GCA_964424535.1 uncultured Aquimonas sp. | reverse complement strand
TGACTTGCGACATGCGCACCACGACCACGCAAGCCGCAAACTGGCGTCACAAATCGTCATGGTCAGACATCGTGACCGGTGTTGGGCAACTGTACCGGCTACTGGAGTTGACGATCTGCCTTCTGTCACTGATCCCGCGTTGCCCCGATCCCGTGGGCATCAACTGGCGGGTATCGCAATCAGGTAGTTTACTGTTATAGTGACCTACATCACCAAGCATCAAACAAGACCCGCATGAGCATCCAAAACCATTTCCGCTTCCGTCCTTCGGTCGTTTTCAGGCCGGTCGTGTTGTTGTTGGCGACGCTGTTCCTGGTGGCCTGCGGCAAGCCCGGGGGCGAATCCGAGGCCAGGTCCGGCGCATCGGCAAACCGTGAGCAGGCGGCTGTCACGGTGGAAGTGGCTGCTGCCACCCGCCAGGCGGTCACGGCCAGCTACAGCACCACGGCGGCGCTGGAAGCGCCCAATGAAGCCCAGGTCGTGGCCAAGACCTCCGGCGTGCTGCTGCAGTTGCTGGTGGAGGAGGGCGATACGGTCAAGGCCGGGCAGGTGCTGGCCAGGATCGATCCCGAGCGGACCCGGCTGGAAGTGCGTCGCTCCGAAGCGCAGTTGCGCAAACTGGAAGCCGAATTGGCGCGTTCCAAAGAATTGTTCGAGCGCAAACTGATCGCCGCCGATGTCTACGAGAAGATCCGCTTCGACGTGCAGACCCAGCAGGCTGTCTACGACATGGCCAAGCTGGAGTTGTCCTACACCGATATCGTGGCCCCGATCAGCGGTGTGATCGCCCAGCGCATGGCCAAGATCGGCAATCTCATCCAGCTCAATTCCGCCCTGTTCCGCATCGTCGATGTCAGCCGGGTGGAAGCGACCTTGAATGTGCCCGAGCGCGAACTGGCGACGATGCAGGCCGGTGCTCCGGTCCAGGTCCAGATCGATGCCTTGCCCGGTTTGACCTTCACTGGCCGGGTTGATCGCATCAGCCCGGTGATCGATGCTGGCAGCGGCACCTTCCGGGTGGTCTGCGCGTTCGAACCGGATGCCCGCCTGCGTCCGGGCATGTTCGGGCGTGTCCGGGTGCTGTATGAGCAGCGTGAAGACGTGCTGACGGTACCGCGCGCGGCCTTGCTGGAAGACGATGGCGAGGCGGCGGTGTACCGGGTAGTCGACGGCAAGGCAAAGCGCACGCCGGTGCAGTTGGGTTATCTGTCCGGCGAGGTGGTGGAAATCCGCGCCGGGCTGGAAGCGGGTGATGCCGTGGTGACCACCGGCAAGGTCACCTTGCGCGATGGTGCCAGCGTGCAGGTGCTCAATCCCTTGCCGGATACAGCCGTAACCGAAGCCGATGCCGATGCCGATGCCGATGCCGATACCGGTGCGGCTGCGGCCGGCACTGCCAAGACGGATTACTGATGGACGCCGCGCCGCAGGCATCCGGGCCCACACGCGGCGGCGGCCTGGTCGAGTTTTCCGTGCGCCGTCGCGTCACCGTGTGGATGGCGACCCTCACCGTGGTGTTGTTCGGCCTGATTGCCTTGACCGACCTCAAGGTCAATCTGTTGCCGGATCTGGCCTATCCGACCTTGACGGTACGCACCGAATACACCGGTGCGGCCCCGCAGGAAATCGAAACCCTGGTGACCGAACCGGTGGAAGAAGCGGTCGGGGTGGTCAAGGGCCTGCGCCGACTCAAGTCGATTTCCCGTCCTGGCCAAAGCGATGTGGTGCTGGAGTTTGCCTGGGGCACCGATATGGACCAGGCCGGGCTGGAGGTGCGCGACAAGCTGGAAACCCTCAACCTGCCGCTGGAAGTGAAGCAACCGGTCTTGCTGCGCTTCAACCCATCAACCGAACCGATCCTGCGTCTGCTGCTCACCAGTCATGATGGTTCGGCCACTGATGCTGCCCTGATGCGGTTGCGCCGCTATGCCGATGAAGAACTGAAAAAGCGCCTGGAACCGGTCGAGGGCGTGGCTGCGGTCAAGGTGGGTGGCGGCCTGGAAGATGAAATCCAGGTTCTGATCGACCAGAACCGTCTGGCCCAGTTGCGCCTGCCGCTGGATACGGTGATCAGCCGTCTGGCCCAGGAAAACGTCAATATCTCGGCCGGGCGTCTGGAAGAGGGCAGCCAGCGTTACCTGGTGCGCACCATCAACCAGTTCGAAACGGTCGAGGAAATGCGCAACCTCTTGATCACCGGCTCGGTCGCTGGTGGTGGCAATGAGGCCGCGCAGGAAGCGGCCCTGGCGGCTTCCCGTATTGCCGCTCTGTCACCGGAAGCCGCTGCGGCTTCGGCAGCAGCCAGCGCCGCCGCCCAAGGTGGTGATGCCAATGCGCCCGGCGGCGGTCTGCCGATCCGTCTGCGCGATATCGCCACGGTCGAGCAGGGCTACAAGGAACGGGAAGCCATCATCCGCCTGGGTGATGTGCAGGCGGTGGAACTGGCGATCTACAAGGAAGGCGATGCCAATACCGTCAGCGTCGCCGATGCCGTACACGCGGCCCTGGAACAGGTGCGCGCCAGCCTGCCGGCCGAGGCCGAACTGACCGTGATCGAAGACCAGGCCGTGTTTATTCGCCAGGCCCTGCACGAGGTGCGGGTGGATGCCCTGATCGGTGGTCTGCTCGCGGTGCTGATGATTTTCTTCTTCCTGCGTGATGGCTGGAGCACCTTCGTGATCTCGCTGTCGCTGCCGGTCTCGATCATTGCGACCTTCTTCTTCATGGGTCGGATGGGCCTGTCCCTGAACGTGATGTCCCTGGGCGGTCTGGCCCTGGCGACCGGGCTGGTGGTGGATGATTCCATCGTGGTGCTCGAATCCATCGCCAAGGCCCGTGAGCGCGGTCTGGGCATCCTGCGCGCGGCGGTTGAAGGCACGCGTGAGGTCAGCATGGCGGTGGTGGCCTCGACCCTGACCAACGTGGCCGTGTTCCTGCCGCTGGTGTTCGTGGAAGGCGTGGCCGGGCAACTGTTTCGTGACCAGGCCTTGACCATTTCCATCGCCATCCTGATGTCCCTGGTGGTCTCGCTGACTCTGATCCCGATGCTGTCCTCGTTCCGGGCCCGGGCGCCGCTGCAGTTTCCGGAGGAACCCGCACCCGAACCGTGGCGTCCGCGCCAGGCGCCGGCTCGGGCCCTGGCAGCATTGTCACGAGGCTTTAGCTGGCTGGTGGCAAGTGCAAGCCTGGGCCTTGCCCGTTTGTTGCTGGGTGTCTGGCGCATGCTGCAATGGCTGGTGGGCAAGACCTTGCTGCGCATCGGCGAATGGGTGATGAAACCCTATGAAGCCGCGGCCCGTGGCTATGCCCGCGTCCTGCCCCATGCCTTGCATCATCCGGTGAAAATCCTGGGTTCGGCAGCGCTGGTATTTACCTTGACCATGTCCCTGGTGCCGATGCTGGGTCTGGATCTGATCCCGCAGTTGGCCCAGGATCGTTTCGAACTGACCGTCAAACTGCCGCCGGGAACCCAGTTGCAGCAGACCGACGCCCTGGTGCGTGCCATTGCCGCCCAGCACGAAGGCGAAGCCGGTATCCGCGCCTTGTACGGCGTCAGCGGCAGCGGTACGCGCATGGACGCCAACCCGACCGAGGCCGGCGACAATATCGGCAAGCTCAACGTGGTGATGGAGCACGATGCCCCGCGTGGCACCGAAGCCCGTCTGACCGACAGCCTGCGCGCCACCTTGGCGGCGTATCCGGGTGTGGAAGCCAAATTCGGGCGCCCGGAAATCTTCAGTTTTTCCACGCCGTTGGAGGTGGAACTGCGCGGTTATGACCTGGAACACCTGCAACGGGCCGGCAATGCCCTGGCCGAGCGCATGCGCCAGTCGGATCGTTTTGTCGATGTGAAATCCTCGGTTGCCGATGGCTATCCCGAAATCCAGATTCGCTTCGATCAGGAACGCGCTGCAGCGCTGGGTCTGACCACACGCCAGATTGCCGATGCCGTGGTCAAGAAGGTGCGCGGCGAAGTGGCCACGCGCTACAGCTTTCGCGACCGCAAGATCGACGTGCTGGTCCGGGCCCAGGAAAGCGACCGCGATTCGGTGCAGGCGATCCGGCACCTGATCGTCAATCCGGAAAGCAGCCGCCCGGTAACGCTCGATGCCGTGGCCGACGTGATCGCCGGGATCGGTCCCAGCGAAATCCATCACGCCGACCAGGTGCGGGTGGCGGTGATTTCCTCCAACCTGGCCTACGGCGATCTGGGCAGTGCGGTGCAGGAAGTGCGCGAGATCGTCGCCGATCACCCTCTGGGTTCGGATATCGGCCTGCATATCGGTGGCCAGGGCGAGGAACTGCACGAATCGCTGATGTCCCTGCTGTTCGCCTTCACTCTGGCGATCTTTCTGGTGTATCTGGTGATGGCCTCGCAGTTCGAATCCCTGCTGCATCCCTTCGTGATCCTGTTCACCATCCCCCTGGCCATGGTCGGGGCGGTGCTGGCGCTGGCGCTGTCGGGCTACAGCCTGTCGGTGGTAGTGTTCATCGGCCTGATCCTGCTCGTGAGTATCGTGGTCAAGAACGCGATCCTGATGATCGACAAGGTCAACCAGTTGCGCGAGGCTGGCGTGGCCAAGTTCCAGGCCATTGCCGAGGGTGCCAGTTCGCGCCTGCGGCCGATCATCATGACCACGGTGACCGCCTTGTTCGGCTTCCTGCCCCTGGCCCTGAGTGGCGGAGAGGGTTCCGAGGTGCGCGCACCGATGGCGATCACCGTGATCGGCGGGCTGGCGGTATCGACCCTGTTGACCTTGTTCGTGATCCCGGTGATGTACGCCCTGCTGGATCGCAAACCCGATGCCCATTACGTGCGCCGGGCCCAGCGTATCGGCGAGGACAGCACCGGCGAGGAGCTGTCGGCGTGAATATCGTCGAGATCAGTCTGCGACGTCCGGTCACGGTGGTGATGTTCTTCGTTTCCCTGGTCGTGATCGGCCTGATTGCCAGCGTGCGCCTGCCGCTGGAGCAGATGCCCGAGGTCAATGCCCCGTTTCTGGCGGTGAACCTGCCCTATGCCGGCTCGTCCCCGCAGGAAGTCGAGCGGGTCCTGGTGCGGCCGGTGGAGGAAGCCCTGGCAACCTTGCCGGGCATCAAGCGCATGAACGCCCAGGCCAAGGCCGAGGGCGGCAGCGTGTTTCTCGAATTCAGCGACTGGGATCGCGATATCGCCATCGCCACCAGCGAGGCCCGAGATCGCATCGATGCCATTCGCAGCGAATTGCCCGAGGACTTCCAGCGCTATTACGTCTGGCGGTTTTCCACCACCGATGAGGCCATGCTGCAGGTGCGCCTGGCTTCGGATACCCGTGATCTGGTGGCGTCCTACGACCTCATCGAACGCAGCCTGAAACGCCGCCTGGAGCGCCTGCCCGGCGTGGCCAAGGTGGATATTTCCGGGGCTCCGCCCAACGAAGTCGAGATCGCCCTGGATCCGGATCGGCTCAGTGCCCACGGTCTGAGCCTCAATGAACTGGCCCAACGCCTGCAGGCGGTCAATTTTTCCGTATCCGGCGGCCTGGTCGATGAAGCCGGACGCCGTCTGCGGGTGCAGCCGGTGGGCGAACTGGGGGATTTGTCGGAGTTGCGCGATCTGGTTCTGGATTCCCGCGGCCTGCGCCTGTCCGATGTGGCCCAGGTCGAACTCAAACCGGCACGCATGAACTACCGCCGGCAACTGGACGGACGTCCAGCCGTGGGCATCGATGTGTTCAAGGAACGCAGCGCCAATCTGGTCGAGGTGTCGCGGGCGGTGAAAGCAGAACTGGCTGATATCGCCAGTTCAGGCGAACTGTCCGATATCCGCTTCAAGATCATCGAGGACCAGGGCGACAACGTCACCAGTTCCTTGAGCGAACTGGCTCAGGCCGGCTTGATCGGCCTGCTGCTGGCCATTGGCGTGCTGTATTTCTTCCTGCGCAACTGGACCTCGACCTTGATGGTGGCCCTGGCGATCCCGGTGTGCTTCGTCATGACCCTGGGCTTCATGCACTTTTTCGGCGTCACCTTGAACGTGCTCTCGATGATGGGCTTGCTGCTGGCGGTCGGGATGTTGGTGGACAACGCCGTGGTGGTGGTGGAGAGCATTTATCAGGAGCGGGAAAAACGTCCCGATCTGCCCCGCCTGGCCGCCATCGTCGGCACCCGCAACGTCGCCATCGCCCTGTCGGCGGGCACCTTGTGCCATTGCATCGTGTTCATCCCCAACCTGTTTGGCGAGACCAACCAGATCAGCATTTTCATGACCCAGATCGCGATCACCATCACGGTGTCGCTGCTGTCGTCCTGGCTGGTGGCCATCAGCCTGATCCCGATGCTGGCCGCGCGCATGGCCACGCCACCCATGGTGGCCGACGAGGACAGCCTGGTTGGCCGTCTGCGTGCCCGATACGCCAGGGTGCTGGATTGGAGCCTGCGCCATCGTGGCTGGAGCGTGCTGGCCATCGTGGTCATCGTGGCCGTCAGTCTGGTTCCCATGAAGATGATGCGTACCGACCTGTTTGCCAGCGACGAGGGCCGCACCCTCAACATGTATTACCGCTGGCACGGGGCCTTCACCCTGGAGCAGATGGGCGAGGAAGTCGACAAGGTCGAACGCTGGTTGGCCGCGCATCGCGACGAACTGCAGATCGAACAGGTCTACACCTGGTACAGCGAGCAGGGCTGGGCCGGCACCCGCATCAACCTGCGTCAAGATGGCCGGGGTCTGCGCCCGACCCTGGAGGTCATGGATGAGATCCGTGACGGCCTGCCCAAGTCGGCCCGCGCCGATATCGGCTTCCGGGGTGCCCACGGCGGTGGTGGCGGGGGCGGCCAGGATGGCATTTCCCTGTCGCTGCTGGGTGATTCGGCCGAAACACTGACCCGTCTGGGTGATGATCTGGTGCCGATCCTGGCCCTGCGCCCGGAACTGCGCGATGTGCGCGTGCAGATCGATGACCGCAACAGCGAACTGGCCATCCGCGTGGATCGGGAACGCGCCGCCCGTTACGGTTTTTCCGCCCAGGAAGTGGCCCGCTATGTCGGCATTGCCCTGCGTGGCACGCCGCTGCGCGAATACCGCAACGAGGGCAACGAAGTACCGGTGCAATTGCGTTTTGCCGGGGCCGAACAGACCACGATCAACGATCTGAGTCGCTTCACCGTGCGTGCGCCTTCGGGCAGGCAGATCCCCCTGATGACCCTGGTTGATGTCGATCTCAAGCCTTCGGCGGCCCAGATCAACCGCGTCGATCGCCAGACCATGCTGGAGTTGAAGGCCGATCTTGCCCCCGGACATACCGCACCGGAAGCACGTGCGGCCATGGAAGAGGTACTGGCGGCTGCCACCCTGCCACCCGGTTACAGCTACAGCTTCGAGGGCACCTTCCGGCAGAACGATGAAGCCGGCCAGCAGATGATGTTCAACACTCTGATCGCCCTGATCATGATTTACGTGGTGATGGCGGCGGTATTCGAATCCCTGCTGTTTCCGGCCGCGATCCTGTCAGGTATCGCCTTTTCCATTCTCGGGGTGTTCTGGTTGTTCGCCTTGACTGGCACCACCTTCACCATCATGGCCTCGATCGGCATTCTGGTGCTGATGGGGGTGGTGGTGAACAACGGCATCGTCATGGTCGAGCACATCAACACCCTGCGCCGTAGTGGCCTGAGCCGGCACGATGCCCTGGTGGCAGGTTGCCGTGATCGCTTGCGTCCGATCCTGATGACCATGGGTTGCGCCATCCTGGGCATGGTGCCGATCAGCCTTTCCACCACCCAGATCGCCGGCAGCGGGCCGCCGTACTACCCGATGGCCCGTGCCATCGCCGGCGGCCTGACCTTTTCCACCCTGGTCACCTTGCTGTTTCTGCCAACCATCTACGCCATGCTCGACGACTTGCGCCTGGCCCTGGAACGCATGAAGCAGCGCCTGCGCCGGGGCGATCCAGCGCCAGCCGTGGTCGAGGGCGCCTGAGTGGGTATGATCAAGGTTTGCGAG